>NZ_NPDG01000057.1:0-111074 GCF_002272225.1 Bacillus sp. 7894-2 | reverse complement strand
CAGCAAATTAAACTAAGCGATAAACAAAGCCACAAACTTTACGGTAACAGCCTATTATTTTTTGCAGTTGATTAGTCTTTCTTAATATATGTCCAGCCCTCTTCCTGATAAATCCTGCCTTCCTTCATAAGCCGGCCCAAAGCCCTTTTAAAGGAAGCTTTGCTTAACTGAAAACGCTCCTGGATATCTTCCGGGGCACTTTTATCGCCATATGGCATCGCACCGCTTCGGCTTTCAAGATATGAGATGATTTTTTCGGAATCATCGTCAAGTGCTTCATGCTTTCTTGGAATAAGAGAAACATTCACTGTCCCATCTTCTTTCACATCAACTATGCGGCCTTCCACTTTCTCTCCAAGACGGGGCTCTCTTTTTCGCTGGGATTCATGGATAAAGCCTTTAAAGCCCTCATCTGTATAAATCCAGCTTCCAACCTTTGCGGTTCTATAAATATGTCCGTGAATATTCTTATTAAAGTCACTTTTGGTTGCTTTATTTGAAATATCAGTAATGACAGGATCAGTAGCCATTTTCACATAAATTCGGTTATTCTTATTTACCCGGAGTGTAATGTATAATCTATCTCCTTCAATCGGCCACACAGCTTCGTGGACAGGAAGATCCTCCTCCCCAAGGAGCATGTCCTTCTGAATGCCAATATTGATAAATACACCGATGCCGGGTTTTACATCGCTTACATGCGCCCATCCATATGTACCAGCCTGAACCTCTGGAATGACAGTTGTTGCTGCGATTCTTCCCTGTGAGTCCATATAAAGGAAAGCCTCAACCTCCTGCCCTTCTTCGAACTTTTCATCCGTCTCATTCTGATGAAGAAGAACATCCTCCTCTCCATCCGTTAAAAAATAGCCAAATGCCGCTTCCCTTGAAACGATCAGCTTAACAGCACGGCCCAAATTCTCTTCTATAGCCATCTTTTTTCCTCCTTCTCAGCAATAAACAGCAAATATTCATTATATTAAATCTTTCCCTAAAAAGATCACATAACTCCTAAAGTTGTTTGAACTGCTATATTTTACTATAATAAGGACTAGAAGTGAAACTTAAATTGTTATCGCCAAGGAGGCTGTCATGTCTAAAGAAAGCTCATTTGATATTGTATCCAAAGTCGACTTTTCTGAAGTAACCAATGCCATTAATATTGCCATGAAGGAAATTTCCACCCGCTATGACTTTAAAGGCAGCAAAAGTGATATAAAGCTGGATAAAGAGGAGCTTGTGCTTCTATCTGATGATGAATTTAAGCTTGACCAGCTTAAGGATGTTTTATTAGGCAAGTTAATCAAACGGGGCATTCCTGTAAAAAATCTTGATTACAGCAAGATTGAGGGAGCATCAGGCGGAACGGTCCGCCAAAGAGCAAAGCTTGTCCAGGGCATTGATAAAGAAAATGCAAAGAAGATTAATACCCTGATTAAAAACAGCGGATTGAAAGTGAAGAGCCAGGTTCAGGATGATCAGGTACGTGTAACCGGCAAAAACCGCGATGACCTGCAGAAGATTATTGCTGCTGTTAAAGAGGCAGATTTGACAGTTGATGTTCAATTCGTTAACTATCGCTAAAAAAAGCAAACGGAAAACTCCGTTTGCTTTTTTGTTTAGTTTATCCATTCATGCTACAGCTATTTAACAAATTTATACATCATTAGTTCATCTGCATAGGTCCCGTCTTTTCTTTTTATATGTCTGACTTTACGGCCTTCCTCCTGAAATCCGAATTGCCTGTACAGGTGGATAGCCCTCTGATTATACGCAAAAACCTCAAGGCATATTTTTTCCAGGCCAGGTTCTTCTTCCGCCCATTTCAGGAATTGTTTCATCATTTTTCTTCCCAGCCCCTGGTTGCAATGCTTCTCCTGTATGGTGATGCCGAAATAACCCAGATGGTTCACTTTTTTGCTTTTTGAACGCCGAAAGTTCAGCATTCCAACCACTTCGTTGTCAACTTCCGCTACTAAAGTAAGATCCCCAGATCTAATACTCCGTTCAATCCACGCTTCTTCTTCTTCAATTGATAAATTAAACTCATCCGCCTCGGTCATTAAAAAATCTGTTTCTCCAAAAGCCTTCCGGCAATGAGAGAGAATGGCTTCCGCATCACTTTTGGCAGCTGATCGAATGTGCAATTCATATTCCCCCACTCTTTTTAAATCCATTATATAAGAGCGATGCAAATAATTTCCATGTTTTTTTATCATAATAAAATGGAATTAAAAGAGTATTAATGATTTGGAGGGATTTAGTAATGTCTAATACTCAAAACAATCCACAGGAATTTCCGCCTCAGCATCAGGACCATCAGCCCGGGACAGAGGCGCCAATGCAGCCTGAGCCCCAAACGGTTGATCCAAATTATAAAGGGTCTGATAAGTTAAAAGGAAAAGTTGTATTAATAACAGGCGGAGACAGCGGCATCGGTAAATCAGCCGCCATTTATTTTGCCAAAGAGGGAGCCAGTGTCGCGATTGTCTACCTGGAAGAACATGAAGACGCAGAAAAGACTAAAGAGGCCATCCAGGCTGAGGGACAGGAATGCCTGCTGATCTCCGGTGATATCGGAAGCGAAACATTCTGTAAGGATGCAGTCAGCAAAACACTTGATAAATTTGGTCAAATCGATGTACTGGTGAATAATGCAGCCGAGCAGCATCCTCAAAAAAGCCTGCTTGATATCACTGCTGAACAGCTTGAAAAAACATTCCGAACCAACATCTTTTCATTTTTCCATCTGACAAAGGCAGTACTGCCACACCTGAAAAAAGGAAGCTCCATCATCAATACTGCATCAATAACCGCTTATGAAGGAAACGAACAGCTAATCGACTACTCTTCTACAAAAGGTGCGATAGTCTCCTTCACACGCTCATTGGCCAAATCGCTGGCTGGACAGGGAATTCGCGTAAATGGAGTGGCTCCGGGACCTATTTGGACACCGCTTATTCCATCTACATTCACTGCGGATAAGGTATCAAAATTCGGATCAAATACCCCAATAGGCAGAGCAGGACAGCCTTATGAATTGGCTCCTGCCTACGTCTATCTTGCCAGTGATGATTCTTCTTATGTGAGCGGCCAGATGATCCATGTCAACGGCGGAACAATTGTTAATGGGTAAGCAAAATGAAAGGGAAGCCTGCCGCAGGCTTCCCTATTTTATGATACTATCTCTGGATCTTCAGTTAGCGGACTGCTGCATGAACAGCGTTTTACAATTTTATGTGGAATAATAATCCGCTTTACAGGCTCCCTGGGATTTTCAATTCTGTATATGAGGCTTCTGGCAGATTCAAATCCCAAATCGAAAATGTTGATATCGACAGAAGTCAGCGGCGGTCTGGACATTTCAGCTAACAGCACGTTATTAAAGCTGATGATTGACATATCTTCCGGAACTTTAATTCCCAATTCATCCAATGTATTCAGGACGCCTAATGCCATTAAGTCGTCGGCAACCACAAGGGCGGTTGGAGGTTTATTAAGGGAGATGAGGCCTCTCACAGCCTCCTGGCCTCCTTCTTTTAAGAACTCCTCATGAACAATATATTCATTTACAAGTTCAATGCCAGCGTCCCTTAATGCTTTTTCATAGCCAAGCAGGCGTTCAACTGTAACGGTTAAATTCAAATTCCCTCCGACAAATGCAATTTGCTTATGGCCGAGCTTTATCAAGTATTCCGTTACTTCTTTGGCAGCGCGGAAATTATTATTATCCACGTAAGTGACTTCTTCTTCATCTGTAAAAGGCTTGCCTATAACCACAAACGGGAAATCTCTTTCCTTTAAAAAGGCGAGGACTTTATCCTCCACTTTTGAATAAAGCAAAATTACTCCATCTACCCGGCCGCCCTGTACCATCTGGATCACGCCTTCATAGATTTCATCATCCGTTTTTCCGGTTGTCATATGGAGGGCATAATGCCTTTCATGTGCACCCTCACTCAGACCTCTAAGGACAGTTGGAAAGAATGGGTTCTGAAATACAACATCTGTGGAGCTTGGCATTATCAGTCCAATTGCGCGGGTTGACTGACTTGCAAGACTGCGGGCAATAAAATTCGGATGGTAGCCTAATTGTTTCATGGCCTCTCTGACTTTTTGCTTGGTTTTCTCGCTGATGCGAGGATTGTTGGCAATAACCCTTGAAACAGTAGAAGGCGCAACTTTTGCCATCTTTGCTACATCTTTAATTGTGACTGCCAATAGAATCACCCTCTCCTTGAGGTCTCTGTTATTATTATTATAATCAAGCAGGTTTGATTTCTCTCCATTTTCAAACAGTAAACAGGATTAGGATGAAGGGGAGGCAATTAAAATTATTCGGTTATCTTCTTTTTTGACCGCTTCCATAAAAGATATAGAAAAATCATAAAAGCTGAATAAACTGCTGCAAGGGCTCCAATCAGCGGAATATTCAATCCTGATTTTTCTTCCAGAACGTATACTTCAGCTTCTTCCCGATCAATAATTAACTCATAATTATCGTCTTTGCTGCGGATGAGATCATCAGAAATCATGCCGCGCAGCTCTCTTCCTTCTTCCAGTTGAGAGGAATCAAGTACCGCTTTCTGTGTTTTTGATGAATTATTGATCGCAATCACTGTTGTTTCATCTTCGTAAGTCCGTTTATAAACGGCAAAACCATCCTTTTCCTCCAGCAGTTCCATATCGCCCCTGGTTAAGGATGGAAGCAATTGCCTAACTTCTCCAAGTTTTGCGATATAATCTATCAATTCTTTGTCTGTACGGAAATCCATTTGCCTTCGGTTGTCAGGATCCTCACCGCCATCCATAGCTATTTCACTTCCATAATAAACAATCGGAATCCCAGGTGAGGTATACATGTATGTTAATGCAAGTTTCCATCTTGGACCCGGATGATGATTTTTTGTGATAGCATCACGGGTGAACCTGACTGTATCGTGATTATCCATGAAGCTTCCCATTAGATAGGGGTTTTCATAAAAAGCTTTATTTCGGTCCCAGTTTGTAAAAAGCCAGCTTAACGGTTTATCAGGTTCTGCAAAGGCTGTTCTCAGATGATCATTTAAAGGATAATCGACAAAACCGTCAATTCCCGTTTTTTCATATTGGGCAATATATTTGGGATCATCCGACCATACTTCCCCAAGCAAATAAAAGTCTTCTTTGACTGATTTGACATTATTGGAGAAGTCGGTCCAGAAAGATTTTGGAACATGCTTAACGGTATCAAGGCGATAACCGTCAATATCCGTTTCTTCAATCCACCACTTAGCTGCATCCATTAAATAGTTTTTCACATCAGGGTTTTCCTGGTTTAAATCAGGGAGCCCATATATCCAGCCATTTTCAATTTCAGTCTGATTCGACCAGTTCGCGATATCCTTTTTTTCATGGAACCAATCTTTTTTTCCAGGGTCATTAACCCACTCGTGATTGTAGCCTACATGGTTCACTACGAAGTCCAATATCACTTTCATATCTCTTTTGTGGGCTTCCTTGACTAACTCTTTGAACTCATCCATTGTGCCAAAGTGTTCTTCCGTATTATAAAAATCTTTTATCCAGTAACCGTGATAGCCCTTCTCTTCATTATCAAAAACCGGAGTCAGCCAAATTGCTGTAAACCCCATATCCTTAATATAATCAAGGCGTTCTGTAATTCCCTTAAAATCTCCGCCATGATAAGCTTTTGGATCCTGAACATCAACTTTATAATCATTGTTTGGATCTCCATTGTTAAACCGGTCTACCATTAAAAAATAAATTGATTCATCTTGCCATTTACGCTCTTCTTTTTCAGCTGCTCCTGCCGGCAGGGCATAAAAAAGAAGAAACGGGATTAAGATGAAGGTTATGATTCCTTTTTTCATCGCCGCTCCTCCTTCATTTTTCAAGCCGCTGCGAAACTGCAATCAAGTTCGCAGCCTGCAGCGGCAAGTAAAGTTTCAGCCCTTTAAGATTAGCCTTTTGTTCCCCCTGCCGTCAAACCTGATACAAAGTATTTTTGGAACATAAGGAAAAGTGCAGCAATCGGAATTGCTATTAAGACCGAGCCGGCTGCAAACTTTGTAAATTCATTTCCGAATTGCTTGGCTACCATTTCATACAACCCTACTGCCATTGTGAACTTTTCATCTGTTCTTAATAGAATTCTGGCAAGGATGAAATCGCCAAAAGGTGCAATGAATGAAAATAGCGCAACTACTGCAATAATTGGTTTTGCAAGAGGCATAACAATTTGCCAGAATACACGCAGATGGCTTGCACCATCCATTTTCGCAGATTCATCAAGCTCTTTCGGAATCGTGTCGAGATAGCCTTTCATCAGCCATGTATTCATTGGGATCTGACCGCCGACATAAACCAGGATCAATCCAAGATGTGTATCAATTAAACCAGTTCTTGTCGCTAATACAAAAATGGCGATCAGTGCTGCAAAGTTAGGTATCATTTGCAGGATCAGGAAGGTTAATAAACCATTTTTCCTTCCGATGAAGCGGTAGCGTGAAAACGAATAGGCAGTCAAGGATACTGTAATAACCGTAAGTATCATTGTCAGCGTACTTATTTTCAATGAATTCCAGTACCATTTAACATAATTGGACTTCTCTAAATCGAATAGATATTTGTAATGTGCCAAGGTTGGATTTTCAGGAAACATGGTTGAACCAGACAAACTCTGGCCCGGATTTAATGATGAGCCAACTACCCACAAAAGCGGATAAATGACAATAAAGCTCATTAAGGCAATGATTAAATATGAAAGTGTCAGCCGGATCATTTTATTTTTCTTCATGCTCATATCTACATCAAATCCTCTTCTTGGAATGATTTTGTTCTTCTAAACTGCCATAATGCTACAGTGATGACGATAAGTGACAGAATCATAGTAACTGCAGCCGCTTTGCCATATTGGGCAGAAGTCATAGTCAGCTTATAAATCCAGGATATAAGAATATCCGAACCCCCGGCATTTTGACCTGGAAGAGCCGGTCCGCCGCCATTGAACAAGAAGATAACATTAAAGTTATTGAAGTTGAACGTATACTGAGTAATGATAATTGGTGCAGTGGCAAACAGAACCAACGGCAGAGTAATCTTTGTGAATTTCTGCAGGATCGTTGCACCATCAACTGTTGCAGCTTCATAAAGCTCATCCGGAATAGACTGCAGCACACCGGTTGTCATGGCAAAAATGAACGGGAATCCAAGCCAGGACTGGATGAAAATTAAAGCTAAACGTGTCCAATTTTCCTCAGTCATCCATGGAACGGCACCGATGCCAATTGCATCCAGGATCGTATTATTAACCACACCGAAAGTCTCATTGAACATGCCGGAGAAAATCAGGATTGATATAAATGACGGCACAGCCCATGGAAGAATGAAGACTGTTCGGATTAATGCTTTCCCTTTAAGATCCTTTTGGTTTACGAGAATTGCCAGGAAAATACCCAAGGCTACCTGCAAGGTGGTAGCAACGAAAGTCCAGACGATTGTCCAGCCCAGTACTCCAAAGAACGTTTTTCTCCACAAATCAAGCTTGAAGATATCGATAAAGTTCTGAATGCCTACCCAATCTACCAGCTTTGCAGGCGGAGAATGATATAAATCATAGTTAGTAAATGCAAGAAGAGCTACGAATAAGATGGGAAATATAACAACGAAAACCAAGAGAAAAAAACCTGGTGAGATCATTAAGTATGGGAAACCATTATCAAGTAGATTGTGGTACTGCTCTCTGACACTGTTTAATGCCAATCCCAAATCACGTTTTTTCCCGTTATTATAAGCATCATATATATTGAAGGCATAAATAATCAGCCCCAATGCTGTAACGATCAATGCAATAATTCCGTCGATCAGAAGAAAGATCGAATGGTCCAGAACTGGAATTTCCCCTAATGTGAAAAGTCCCCAGAATCCCCAATTCAGTGTGTCAAAGAATGCTGCAAAGAACGAAATGGTAAGAATTAAAAATATGGCACCTTTAAGGAACTGTTTATTATAAAACTGTCCAAATCCAGGCAGGATGGATAATAGAGCAGCGTTTCTTCCATGGTTGGATGTCATTTTTTTTGCGTCCATATGGCTATTGCCTCCCCTTTCTTATAGGAGAAAGTATTTTTCTATTATTATAATTCATTTATAAGAATATTAGCGATTGTTTTTGTGCAAACGGTTGCTCTTAAGAGGAACATGAAAGCGGCTTTCTGCCGCTTCTGCTTAAAGGTTCGAAAGTATTCATTTGAAGCAGAAGTCTGTCTGCTCAGGCACCTTGCTTTTTTTATCATTACATAAAAGTATGGGCAATACCTCCTCGGAGGTACCGCCCTTTTGTCTGTCAAGCTTTACTTGGCAGGGTGATTTGTTTCAATATTTGTTTTGATCGTTTTAACTGCATCATCAAGCGCTGCTTTTGGCTCCGCTTTACCTGTTGCAATTGTTTGAAGTGCAGAGGCCATTGGTCCCCAAACTTCAGCCATTTCAGGAATATTTGGCATTGGAACCGCGTATTGAGACTGCTCAGCAACAGCTTTTGCAGCTTCATTGTCTGCGATTACCGGATCTTCAATAAGAGATTTTACAGGAGGGATTTCCTGAGTTGTCTCAAAACGGATTTTTGCGTTTTCTTCATTTGTAATATGTTCAACTAACTTGGTTGCCCAGTAAGGGTTTTTAGTGAATGCAGTTACATTCCATCCCTTAACACCCATGAATGTTTTAACATGCTCACCGTTTGGAAGCTTAGGCATTACAGATACACCAACATCGATCCCTGCATCCTTCATTCCTTGAAGTGCCCATGGACCATTCATTACAGAAACAGCTTTTCCTTCATTGAATAGGCCATCCATTGCAGCTCCTCCGCTTTCCCCGATAATTCCTTTAGGGAATAAGCCTTCGCTGTACCATTTTTGAATAAATTCAGCACCTTCAACAGCGCCTTCGTTATTCAAACCAACATCTTCACGGTCTAATGCTCCGTCATTTTCATTGAAAACATATCCACCCATGCCAGCGATAGGGCCGTGAGCGAAATAGAAGTTATCGAATAAAGCCAGGAATCCATACTGTCCGCCAGTTGTTAATTCTTTAGCTTGAGTATAAAGCTCATCCATTGTTTCAGGAGCTTTATCCATTAATGCTTTATTATAGATGAAAACTGGTGTTTCAGTTGCTTTTGGAAGACCATATAGTTTTCCGTCATACATTTGAGCACTGATGGATGATTCTGTGAAAGTATCAAGAACGCTGTCATCAACTTTGATTTCCTGAAGAAGACCTTCTGTTACAACCTGGCCAATTTGGTCATGAGGAAGTGTAACAACGTCAGGTGCATTTCCTGCAGGTCCATCAAGTCTTAATTGGTCACGGATTTTATCAGCCATGCCTAATTCTTTGAATTCAACTTTAATTCCATATTCTTTTTCAAAAGACTCAATGGCAGGCTTTAATGCTACGCCTTTATCTGTGTCTTCCCAAACTACTAATTTTTCCGGTTTCGGCTCTTCAGCCTGGTTTTCACCTGTGCCGTTATCTTTATCTGTTTTTTCCGGCTGTGCCTCACGCTGAGGACCGCAAGCTGCCAGCATTCCTATTACCAATACCAGCATCATAAAGAAAGATAGTGACTTTTTCATGATATTGCCCCCTTAAATAGATCTGTTGCTTAATGTAAATAGTACAACCGTTTGCACAAATTTGTAAACGCTTTAGTCTATTTCTAAAAACAGCGTTCACTTAAACTATAATTCAATGAAACCGCTTAATGAAAACGATTGCACAATTTCTAATTTTTATTATACAAGGTTTTTGGGCTTTTACAACTACTTTTTTCTAAATTATTTTTGTTTGAAAAGATATATTTACAAACACTCGGATTTATACTATACATTTCACCTCCATTCCTATGGTATAATGCAAGCGATTGCACTTTGAAAGGGGAATTTTTAATGGAAAAGGCAGCCATCATACACTACCCTGCTGATCATTTTGTTTATCCTATCAGCAGGGAAACCTTACATATTAGACTGCAAACAAAGAAAGATGATATTTCTAAAGTTACTTTACTGCACGGTGATCAGTACTTATGGGCAGATGGTAAATGGCAGTATGAAAAAACAGATATGCAGAAATCAGGTTCTGATGGGATTCATGACTATTGGCATGCCTATATTAACCCGCCATTTAGAAGATCCCGGTACGGATTTCACTTAAAGTCCGGTGAAGAAGAATTAATTTTGACTGAAAAAGGCTTTTACGAGGAGGCTCCTGCTGATTCAGGTTATTATTTCAACTTTCCCTACCTGCACCCTGAAGAAGTATTTCAAGCCCCATCCTGGGTGAAGGATACGGTCTGGTATCAGATTTTCCCGGAAAGATTTGCTAACGGAAATCCTGACAATGACCCTAAAGGTGTTCTTCCCTGGGGAAGTGAGGAGCCTTCTACGAATAACTTTTTTGGCGGAGATTTTGAAGGTGTTATTGAACATCTGGACTATCTCGTGGAACTCGGCATTACCGGCATCTATTTCACACCTGTTTTTAAGGCATTTTCCAACCATAAATATGATACAATTGACTATCTGGAAATTGATCCCCAGTTTGGTTCGAAGGATACTTTAAAGAGACTTGTAAAAGAATGCCATGATCGGGATATTAAAGTCATGCTGGATGCCGTTTTCAACCATAGCGGATACTACTTCCCCCCATTTCAGGATGTGCTTGAGAAGGGAGAAGAATCACCTTATAAGGACTGGTTCCATCCGCATAGTTTCCCTCTGAGAGGCGGGGAGCACCCTAATTATGAGACCTTCGCTTTTGTAGAGCAGATGCCAAAACTGAATACAAAAAATCCAGATGTGAAAAAATATTTGCTCAAAGTAGCCAGATACTGGATTGAAGAGTTTGATATAGACGGCTGGCGGCTGGATGTGGCAAATGAAGTTGACCATCAGTTCTGGCGTGAATTCAGGCAGACTGTAAAAAACATCAAACCAGACCTCTATATATTAGGTGAAATCTGGCACAACTCTATGCCATGGCTGCGCGGAGACCAATTTGATGCTGTCATGAATTATCCTTTTACCACGAACCTGCTAAATTTAATTGCGAAGAAATCCATAAACGGCAGTGAGTTCGCCAATAATATGACCGCTGAAATTAACAGCTATCCTGCCAATGTCTATGAATCTGCATTCAATCTGGTTGGAAGCCATGATACACCGAGGATCTTAACGGAATGTGAAGTAAACAAAGACAGGGTAAAGCTAATTTACACACTATTATTCACCTTTATGGGTTCACCATGCCTATATTATGGAGATGAAATTGGACTAAGTGGTGTAATGGATCCCGGATGCAGAAAATGCATGGAATGGGATGTGGCAAAACAGGACCGTGAATTGTTTTCTCATATTCAAAAGCTTATCAAGGTTCGGAAGGAAGAAAAGCTGCTCGCAAATGAAGGTCATTTTGAATTTATCCAGACAGATCCTAATATAGTTGCATACCGAAAATACGATGATGAAAAAACCATTATAGTACTCGCCAACCCTGCGGATGAAAGTGCGGAATTTGTATTGCCTTATCCGCTTAAGGGTGTTAAGGTAACGAATATGCTTACAGACAAAGAATTTGCAGCTGAAGCGGAAAACCTTAAAGTTCAGCTTGATGGCTGGGGGTTTGAAATCCTGTCCTTCCCTGCAAGCTTCACTAAATAGGAAACCTGATTGAAATAAGGAAAAGTTTTTAAGGGCAAGACCTTAAGGCTTTTCTTTTTTCGTTTATATATTGTCGTGGGTCCCTCCTATTTACATGAGATTATTTACAAATAGGGAGAAAAACCATGACTAAGAACCAGAAAAAAATGACATTATTTGCTCTAACCTGGCCGATTTTCATTGAAATATTGCTTCATATGCTCATGGGGAATGCCGATACGCTTATGCTTTCGCAATATTCGGATGAATCTGTGGCTGCCGTCGGGGTGTCAAATCAGATCCTTTCGCTTGTAATCGTCATGTTTGGATTTGTAGCGACCGGGACATCCATCCTTATTGCCCAAAATCTTGGCGCGAAAAATGATAAAACGGCTGCTGAAATTTCGATTGTCTCCCTGGGGGCAAACCTGGTATTTGGGGTATTCCTCAGTATTATTTTATTCGTCTCAGGCAAACCGCTGCTCCGCATGATGGATTTGCCTGAGGAGCTATTGAGCCAGGCAAACGCCTACTTAGTCATTGTTGGCGGCTTTTCCTTTGTTCAGGCATTAATTATGACAATTGGAGCCATCATCAGAAGTTACGGATTTACAAGAGATGTTATGTACATTACTATCGGCATGAACATTTTAAATGTTATTGGCAATTACTTTTTTATTTTCGGCCCATTCGGTTTTCCTGTATTGGGTGTAGAAGGAGTGGCCATCTCTACTGTCGTCAGCAGATTGATTGGATTGGCAGCTGCAGTCGCCGTCCTGCTTAAAAGAACGGAAAAAGCACTTCCGTTCCGATTACTTTTCCGCTTTCCAAAGGAACATATCAAAGACCTTTTAAAAATCGGTATCCCTTCAGCGGGGGAGCATTTATCCTATAATGGATCGCAAATGGTGATTACTATATTCATCGCTGCTCTCGGAACAGAGGCATTAACTGCAAAGGTGTATACTCAGAATATCATGATGTTCATATTCCTTTTCAGTGTCGCCATCAGCCAGGGCACACAAATCCTGATAGGCCATATGGTAGGCGGTAGGGATTATGAGGCAGCCTATAAAAGATGTATGAAAAGCCTGCGCCTAGCCATCATTATTTCATTCGGGACTGCGGTTCTTTTCTCCCTGTTCTCAGAAAAATTGATGGGCATATTCACTTCTAATCCAGATATCATAAAGGTTGGCAGTGTTCTCATTCTTTTGACCATCCTCCTGGAGCCAGGCAGATCGTTTAATTTAGTCGTCATCAACTCCCTGCGTGCAGCCGGGGATGTAAAATTCCCCGTTTATATGGGGATCCTTTCCATGTGGGGCGTAAGCGTTACCCTTTCCTATGTTCTGGGAATTTATTTTGGACTGGGTCTTGCCGGCATTTGGATTGCCTTTATTGCCGATGAATGGCTTAGAGGATTGCTCATGTTATGGCGATGGAGATCCAGAGTATGGGTGAATAAGTCGTTCGTGTCTTCAAAAGCGGTGTAAATAAGAAAAGCGGCAGTCACGGTGCCGCTTCATTTTTCATTCTGCAATATTTATATTATAATCCTTGAACCACACATGAATCTGAGCAAGATGTGCTAACAGCTGGGGACCAGTCATGAGCTGCCCAAACCATGGTTCCCGGAATGAGTCACCTCCCGACTCAATAATATCCCTCAGCTGGCCGCTGTCAAAGAATTCATACAGTGCTGATGAGCGGTCCTCGAGGTATCCATTGAGCATTTTCTGGACTGCAGCTGTATATTCTGGATTATGCGTTTTGGGATAAGGGCTTTTCTTTCTGTATAACACTTCATTCGGCAGTATACCTTCAAGTGCTTTGCGAAGGATTCCTTTTTCGCGGTTTCCATGCATTTTGATCTCCCACGGAATATTCCACACATACTCCACAAGCCGATGATCGGCAAAAGGCACCCGTACTTCAAGGCTGGCCCCCATGCTCATTCTGTCTTTACGGTCCAATAAGGTCGTCATAAAGTAAATCATATTAATATAGAAAAGCTCTCTCCTGCTTGCGTCCTCCCTGTTCTCCCCGTCTAACGCAGGAGTTTCGGAGATTGCCTGAAGATACTTTTCCATAGCATAATCCTGAAGGTTCAGTTTCTTCCTCCAATTTTCTTTCAATAGGCCCTGCCTGGCTTCGAGTGACCTCATCCATGGGAATCCCTTCCTCTTTAAGTCTTCCTCTCTATGGAACCATGGATAGCCGCCAAATATTTCATCAGCACATTCCCCCGACAGACTGACAACAAAGTCCTTTTTTATTTCCCTGCAAAACCATAGCAGGGAGGAATCGACATCAGCCATACCCGGAAGATCCCTTACATGCACAGATTCGATTAAATCCTCTGCCAGCTGCTTCTGGGTGATTATACTGCTGTTATGTTTCGTATTAAAGGTCTGGGACATCTTCTGTATAAATGCTCCATCAGAATTAGGCTGAAACTCATTAGCCTTGAAAAACTCATCATTTCCCTCATAATCTATCGAATAAGTGGTGAGTTGGCCCTTACCGTCTTTTTCGTAAGCTTTTGCAGCGATAGCTGTAATCGCACTGGAATCCACTCCGCCGGAAAGGAACGTGCATAACGGTACATCCGAAACCAGCTGCCTTGTCACAGCATCCGTAAATAGTTCCCTGACTCGCTCAGCCGTCTCTTCAACATTATCCTCATGAGGGGCACTTTTCACATTCCAATAACGCCATGCCTTCAGCCCATTTCTCGAAAAGATCAGCGCATGAGCAGGCCTTAATTCATCAATGCCTCTGAAAACACCCGATCCCGGAGATCGTGATGGCCCCAGTCCAAAGATTTCAGCTAAACCTTCCCTGCCGACTTCCGCCTTAACTTCAGGGTGGGCTAAAATAGCTTTTAATTCAGATCCAAATAATATGCCATGTTTCGTTTCTTTATAAAATAATGGTTTTACCCCTAAACGATCCCTGCCAATAAATAATTGTTCTTTCTTTTCATCCCAAACTGCGAATGCATAGATGCCATTAAAATATTGAAGGCAATTTTCTCCCCATTCTATATAAGAAGTCAGCAAAACCTCAGTGTCAGAATGGCCTTCAAACGAATATCCTTTTATAAGGAGTTCTTTACGGAGATCTTCCGTATTATAAAGCTCTCCATTATAGCAAATCGTATAGCGGTTTTGATGTTTTTCCCTAGTCATTGGCTGTTTTCCGCCTGCCGGGTCTACAACGATTAACCTTTTATGGCCGAATCCAGCATGAACATCTGTCCATATGTTTGTTTCATCTGGACCCCGCTTTGCCAGTGTATCCGCCATTTTGCCAACTGCTGCAGATTCTTTTCTCAAATCCTTTTGGAAGTCAATCCAGCCGGTAATTCCACACACATTACATCATCCTTTCAAAGCGGAATCGCATGGGCACATTTTTCATGATGCTATTGTATGCTGGGCCTTAAAAAAAGTTAATTGTCCACATTCAAGCGGTTATAAAAATCGCCAAAACTGTCTAAAAAGAAGTTGAGGAAGTTAATGGAGGTTTTATATGAATAGACAGCAGCGAACAAAGCTTATCGAATATCAATCCCGTGCTTTTACAGAAGGCACTGTAGAGTATATCAATGATCAATGGGTATTTTTTGACCATGAAACAGATGAAGCATCCATACTGGACGAATTCCTCCATCAGGAAATGGAGGTGTTCCGCTTTAAACGCTGGAAGAAAGGCACTTTATTCGAGGATGGCAAGGTGGCTTTTGATGATGAAACATTTCACTTGAAGAACCAGGATTCGATTCGCATTCGTAAGCATCTGGTTTTCTCTCTCGAAAGATTATTGGAGGAAATGAATGATGACGCCTTCTACCAGTTCGTAACCACTCTAAATTCCATGCAATTTTCGGTCTATGACTGCATTTATTGCTATAACCAGCTCGCATTTTTTAATGATAAAGACAGGAAAAGCGGTGTTAACTTCATCGTTTTTGATAACCAGGATCATATTTGCAATGTGCAGCATCATTTTTGCTATTATGAAAAAATGAGTGACCGGTTTGAATTTACCTTAAACAGCGGAAAAAGAATGGTAATTGAGAAGATTTCTTCATAAAAAAAAGCGGAAAAGCGTCTGGGGCTGGACAATAATCTAACTTCAGAATGAATATAAAGAAACAGCAGCCTGCCTTTGGTGGCAGTGCTGCTGTTTCTTTATGGCGCTAGCTGTGCGTTTGAACGTATTTTGATAGACCTTCCTCAAAATCTCTGGTCATAAGCGGCTTATGTATATAAAAGCCCTGTGCATAATGGCATTTCAATTCCTTTAAAAGCTCAATCTGCTCCAGTGTTTCCACCCCTTCAGCCACCACCTTAACGGAGAGCCCATGTCCCATGGTGATGATGGCTTTTACAATGGCAACATCAGATGTATTTAGTCGAAGGTTATTGATAAACGACCGGTCGATTTTTAATGTATTGATTGGAAGGTCCTTTAAATAACTTAATGAAGAATATCCGGTTCCAAAATCATCAATGGATACCTTGACACCGATATCCTGCAGAGACTGCATAACTTGTATACTGTACTCAACATTTCTCAGCATCGTACTTTCCGTCAGCTCCAATGTTAAATATTGCGGCTCCATACCTGAAAGCTCCAATGCCGTCTTAACTTCCTGAAGAAAACCCGGCTGCTGGAATTGATAGGCTGACACATTCACAGAAATGGAAAGAGATTCATAGCCGAGCATTTGCCAGCGCCTATTTTGCTGGCAGGCCGACCTCAACACCCAGCCGCCAATATCCCCAATGAGACCAGTTTCTTCTGCAAGAGGAATAAATTCACCTGGTGAAACAAGTCCAAGTTTTGGATGATTCCAGCGGATCAGGGCTTCGCTTCCATATAAATTGCCAGTTTCAAGGTCGATTAATGGCTGATAGCATAAATAAAACTCATTTTTCTGCAATGCTTTTCTTAAGTAGCTTTCAAGCTCAAGTCTGACCATTGCCTGCTGATTCATTTCCATCGAGAAAAACGTGACCCTGTTTCCTCCCTGCAGCTTGGAGCGGTTCGTGGCAATATCCGCATTTTTCAGGAGTATGTGCTCGTCAGATCCATCGTCCGGATATAGGCTTACACCAATACTCGCAGTAACAATAAACTCCTGCTCCGACTGAAATAAAGGATGGGATATTTCATCTAATATCTTTTTGGAGGCTTTCATAACTTTTTCAATGGTTGCTTCTCTCGATAGTACCAGGGTAAACTTATCCCCGCTGAATCTTCCCAAATAAGAACCGGAAGGCAAAACCCTCTCAATTCTTTCGGAAATTTCCTTTAACACCATATCCCCTGCAAAGTGCCCAAGACTGTCATTTATGACTTTAAAGCGGTCAATATCAATAGAAAGAACGGCAATTTTCTTCTGTTTCTTCCTGGCTCTCTTTAATTGCATTTGCAATTGTTCTGTAAACTTCATTCTGTTTGGCAGCCCTGTATCCCGGTCAAAAAAAGCCAGTTCTGTTATCTTCTCTTCAATTTTTTTTTGTTCAGTAATATTTCTGCCGATTCCATAAATGCCTACACATTCCCCATTAACCGTAATCGGAATATTTTTCAGCTGAAAGAGATTCTTCTCGCCGGTTTTTGAATCAATATATACATTATAATATTGCTCTTTTCCTCTTAATGCCCGATAAAAGTGCATCCGGACCCTTTGTACATCCATATCGCTCACATAGGAAAGAGCTGTTTTTCCGATTATTTCTTCCCGGCTATACCCGAAGGTTTTCTCAAATGCCGGGTTGACACTTGTGAAATTCCCCTTCAGATCAGTTGAATAAACAAAGTCTGCATTATTATCAAATAGAGATTTATAATATTGTTCTGACATTTTAAGGCTGCTGTTTAATGATTTAATATCATCCTGAGAAGCGTGCATTAAATGAGTTAATGAAGTAATCGTATTAAATTGGGCGGTTTTTTCATAAACAAATTCATTCTGCTGTTCCTTCTTTGATTCAGCACTATTTTCTGATAGAGCAAGGTATGTAAGAGAATGTCCGACCATCTGCGGATGTCCGCCTTTACGGCAGGATATTTCTCCATAAGAGAAAAAGCCGTTAGACGGAGCTATTTTCTGAAACATTGCCAGTTCTTTTTCCGTAAAGTCTCTTGCAAATTGCTTCCTGGCCATGCAATTGTATATAAATATGCTTTCAGGAGAAACCTGGTCAAGCTGTTTTAATTCCTTTAAAGACCGGTCAATAATGTCCTCCAGATTTGCATAAGCAAACGTAAGTGTGTCTCCTGCCTCAACCCTTCTGTTTACTTTAATTGCACCATTTTCAAGTAATTTTATAATAAAAACAGATACTTTTTCTCCACGGTACTGTAAAAGGAACGGGAATTCAGTACCTGATTTGGGCAGTTCCTTAATAAAAGCCTCTCCCAAATAGCGCTTTAAAATAGTTAAAGGCCTCTTATCGTCCAGGGAGTAGATGATAGATCCTTCTGCCTTTGTGACAGTAAAGCTTTTTCCAATCTCCTGCCACTGATAATTTTCAAAATGACGCACTGACAAATGGCCGCTTTGAAGGGCAACTGCCGCAAGCCCATCGCTGGTGATTCCCTCTTGAGTAAAAGAAAAACCCTCCTGGAATAAACCATTATCTCCGGCAAGGCCGCCGGAAATCACCATGTTCGGCTGGGTTTCATTTATCCCTTCCAGGAGGTCAGTGGAATCAACATCAAATCCTGCAGGAAAGATAATTACAGCTTCGGTATTAAAGATAGCAAGTTCCCGTGCCAGGGCTTTGCCCATTTCATAACTGTCTTTAAAATCGCTCCTGTTTAACAGGAAAGATTTTAATTCCGTTTTTTCAAAAGTAGTAAAGCAAATGATTGTTTGTTTTTCCGTAATGCGCCCATCATGAATTTCACCGGAAGTTGAACAGCCTGCTATATGTGCAAAGGGAAGATTATTTTTCAGTTCCTTTTGAATTTCTGCGATAAATAGGCTTTCAGGAGTCCCTGTAAAGACCTGCACAAGCAGATTCGGGTATTCAGTCAATTCATTCAAGTCTATAAAACTATTAAGCCCGCTAATATTCTTATATAAACATGTAATCGTCTGTGCCATAAAAAACCCACCATCATAGTAAGATCATTAGACCCGCTGATAGGATTGCTCCCTTGTACAGCTGAGACTGCAGATTCAAATTTTTATCCTATAGTTAGCTATAGTTTTAAATTACCATATTTAGTGAAGTCATGACATGACAAAATTAGAAAAAGCTGCCTTTTTGGCAGCCTTTTCTATAAATATCCATATTTACGTCATAAAGTGAAACTTCAATAAGTGGGGTGTGCTTTTCTCCCCACTTATTGTTAGTTGAACCAATCGGGCCTTTACGGGCAGTTTGACTTCCACTTGTCCTCCTTTGATTTCTCGGAGTCTTGAAGTGGGGTCTTACTGCCCGTTAGACTGCGATAAAAGTTAATGGCAATTTAACAAATCCTAAATATAGAACCAGGATTAGAGCGACAATGAACTGTCCCCATAAAATAGAAGTCTTTTTCCCTTTGACAGTACGGATGATAATCATTTCAAACATAGCAATTACCCAAATGCCTACTAATGACTTCAACACATAAAGAAGGTCGATGCTGTTAAGGCTGCTTAAAATCCAAACTCCTGTTCCAATGATTAGCAGATAAAATAATCTCAAAATCATGTGAACCACTTTTAAACCTTTTTGTTTGCCGCTTTTATGCAGTATAAGGGCAATAATAAATAGAACAAGTGCTAATAACCATGTTGTTATATGGGCATGTATCATTCCAGTGCCTCCTAATGTAAATTCGATATCATCATACCATATTGACTTTGAAATTCCTAAAGTTAAGATGCAGAAAAAGATTATCTAAAGGCAAATTTGTGAACTATTTATGACAAAGTGTGATATATATCATTGACACTCTGAAATTATAAAATAAATTCTTAAAAGCCTGTGTTTTTACACAGGCCATCTTTCTTTTTATTTCTCTATAAAATTCGTCAGAGTTCCTATATTTTCCACTGTAATTTCCACTTTATCTCCCGGCTTAAGAAAGCGAGGAGGCTTAAAGCCCTTGCCTACCCCTGCGGGTGTTCCTGTTGCAATAATATCTCCAGGCTCAAGTGTCATGCCCTTTGACAGGACCGAAATGATTTCCTCGATTGGAAAGATAAAGTTTTCAGTATTTGAACTTTGTCGGAGCTCTCCGTTTACCTTTGTTTGAATGTCAAGCTGATTCGGGTTTTCAACAGCTGATTTATGGACAATCCATGGACCCATCGGGCATGTGGCATCCAGGCTTTTACCGATAAAAAATTGCTTATGGCGGGACTGCAGATCCCTTGCTGTCACATCATTAATGATCGTATAGCCAAAAATGTGTTCCAATGCTTTTTCCTTTGGAATCGCTCGTCCTTTTTTTCCGATTACTACGGCAAGCTCTCCCTCATAATCCAGCTCTGCAGTGACATTATTGTGATTCAAGACTGTTGCATCAGGTCCTATGACCGTTGTTGGCGATTTCGTAAAGACCATTATGTGCTCTGGAATATCTTCTTTGCTTCCCATCTCAATGGCATGCTCGGCATAATTCTTGCCTACACAAAAAATATTCTTATCCGGACGGGGAATCGGCGCTTCCAATGCATCGGAAGCTAGCGGGTGAAAGAGTTCTTCCCTTGCAGGATTATTGCTTAGCCAATCTGTTAAACTATGTACTTTATCAATGAACTTATCCCCTAAAGCAATACATTCCTTCAAAGTCGCCGGCAACTCACTTTTGCCTTCCATTTTTTCTAAAGCTGCTTTTAGCGGAAGCACCTTAGTCCCGGTCTCGTCCAGTAAACCAGTGCCGCTTCCTGTGCTATCCTTAAAAGTAACAAATTTCAATCCTATCACCTCATTCTATTTTTCACTTTTTTAGTATAATATAAATTTTCAGTTTTTTGGACAATTTTAACCTTTTCTCTTCCAATTAGGGATCTTCAAATAAGTGAAGCTCCTCCAGAGCCATTCGACCGGTCCATAATAATAGCGAGCAATCCAAAAGCGGCTGATGATGACCTGCATAGCGAAGATGATCATAACTAACAGTGTTCCTCCAAATGCAGAGACCTTCCCATAGAAGCCTAAACCATAACTGTAAAAAATAAAAGTCGAGATAATGGACTGGAAAAGATAATTTGAGAGCGACAGTTTCCCAACATACGAGAGCGACAGCAGGAATCCTGGTCCATGATTATTGTTTATCATCACTGCTATCCCTAAACCATAAGCAATAGCCAGCAGCGGACCTCCGAATATGTCCTGCATGTAATCCAGTCCCAGGTTGCTTTCCGTTATGTAAGGCAGTAATTTGAACAATAGCCCTGCAGCCAAAGAAATCAGCGTAATTCTCATGAGGAATGCCCGGTTTTTTACTGGCTCCTCAAGCCATCGCAGCTTGGCAGCACCTCCCCCTATTAAAAACAAAGGAAAAATAGATGCCAGCATGATAGGCAGTGAGGCAAGTTTATTAACACCTGACCAATCCTGGATACGCTGTGAGGTAACCTCGGAAAAGCTTCCATTTTGATAGGCCTGTAAAGAAGCTAATGCGGCTTCTTTGTCATAGATTGACAGATCTTCAGGCGGAACAAACAAAACTGTTGCAAATAACAATAGAACAAATAGCAGATTGGGAATGATATAAAGCAATATTCCGGTTAAAAGCATATTTTTTCCGGACATTTTTACAAACATTAAAAAGATAAAACCAAAGATTGCATAGTTTATTAAAATGTCCCCATGCCAAATAAGAAAAGCGTGAATGATGCCTATCAGCAGCAAAAGCGAAAATCTCCTTGCAGCCATTCCTCCGAAACCAAGGCCTTTGGCCATTGCCCTCTCCCTCAGAATGACTAACCCATAACCGAACAGCATAGAAAACAAAGGATAGAAGCTTGCCTGCACAAAGATATCGATAAACGCATAAGCCCCTTTATCTGCCGGACTGTCCCACCATTCAAAAGGATCAATGTACAGATATGGTGAATGGAAGGAAAGCATATTTACTAAAAAAATACCGAGAATGGCAAATCCTCTCATAATATCCAGCGAAATGATCCGATCCTTCTCCACAACCGGGCTGACTTGCCTGTCCATAAAGTGCCTCCTTTTTTGTAAAGAAAATCTACCTTAATGATAGAGAGCTGTATTCTGCTTGTCCAGAAAAGAAATGCTCCAGCGCATGCAACTAGGCGCTGGAGCTGGACACTTTGAAAAAATCCCACTTTTCATTTAATTAACATAACGGTCTGTTTTCCCTTTTGACTCCCAGTAGCTGTTCCGAAGGTGGATTTTTTGGATTTTCCCTGAAGCCGTTTTCGGCAGCTCATCGACAAAAGTCACTCCTGTTACAGCTTTGAAGTGGGCCAGCTTCTCCCTGGTAAAACTGATAATCTCCTGCTCAGTCAGTGTATTCCCATGTCGCACGACTATAAAGGCATGAGGTGTTTCCCCCCACTTTTCGTGGGGCACTGCTATGACAGCTGCTTCTGAGATGGCGGGGTGCTCGTATAAAACCCCTTCTACTTCGATGGATGAGATGTTTTCCCCGCCGCTGATAATAATATCTTTTTTCCGGTCAACAATTTCTAAATTGCCATTTTCATCTACATTTCCCATATCACCTGTGTAAAGCCAGCCGTCCCGAATAGCTTCCATTGTTGCCTCTTCGTTTTTCCAATAGCCTTTCATGACCCCGTTGCTGCGGACAACTACCTCACCGATTTCTTTGCCATTATGGGCAACTTCTTCACCGTGTTCATTGATTACCCGGACTTCACAGCCAATCATCTGATGTCCTGCCTTCGCTTTCATCCGGTACTGCTGGTTAAGCGGAAGTTCCTGAAGGTGAGAACGAATCGTCGATACTGTGCTTAGCGGAGATGATTCGGTCATGCCATATACCTGTATGAACTCCCACCCAAGCTCCTTTTCCACTCTTGTTACAAAAGCTGGCGGAGGGGCCGATCCAGCTATAACCACCCTGACATCCTGTTCAACAGAAGGAGCAAATTGTTCATAATGCTGCATCAGCGAATTCAGTACCGTGGGAGCCATATGCATGATTGATACTTTATGCTCCTGCAGGGTGTCAAATATCTTTTCCGGCGTGGCTTTTCTCATACACACCTGAGAAGCGCCATTTGCCGTGTAATAAAAAGGAGAACCCCATCCATTCACATGAAACATCGGCAGGACATGCAGCAATACATCCTGATCGCTGACTCTCAAATGATGCATAGTTGACAATGCATGCAGGTAATTATTGCGGTGGGTCAGCATGACACCTTTAGGATTGCCTGTTGTACCGCTTGTATATAAAAGGCTGCAAACGTCATTTTCGTCGAGGATCTCTCTTTGAAAAGGACTGCTGTCCTGGCTGCCTAGCCATAAATCATAATCGGTTTCTTCTGTATCTTCTTCTTTATAATGCACGATGATTTTTTCCACAGTTTTCAGCTGATCTTTTACAGGAAGTATTAGATGGTAAAGGTCCTGATCTACAAACAGAATTTTGGATTCGCTGTGATTCAATATAAACAGATAGTCTTCCGGCTTCAGCCTGATATTTAGCGGAACCATTATTCCACCCAGCTGAAAAACTCCATAAAACCCCTCCAGCATTTCAACTGAATTGGGTGCCAGGTAAGCAATACGGTCCCCTTTTTGAATACCTGAAGCTTCTAAACCATGAGAGAGCTGATTAACCCTTGTGTTCAATTCCTCATATGTAAAAGTTCGATCATCTGCAAAAATGGCTTTCTTGGAACCGTAAAGGGACACAGCACGGTCTAAAAACTGCGTAAGTATTAATGGAACATTCATTTTACGACACCTCACAGAAAATTTTGTTAATTTTATATTATCACAAAAATAAAAACAGTTTCAGCCTGTTTTTGTCTGTTATATAACATTTTAGCGTCGCCTTGAATTAACGTACCACTGAGATATTATTGGGCTGATTAATCACATTCAGCAATTAGGCACATACGATATACAAGAAATCATTTTAAAGGGTGTTATGTATGCCAGCTATTGTGGGAGTCGCACAGGTCATATCGATCGGGAGCAGTTCTGTCTTCAATATTGGGGACGTATATAAAATCATGCCAGTTTCTAACGCCAAGACCTTTTCAGGTGCCGGATCGTTTAACACTGGGAATGGCCTGAATGTTTATAATCACCGGAGCACAACAAACACTTATGATTGTGATGGCGTGGATCAGGGCAATTATTTCAATGCTTAAAATGGGTGATACTATGAATTTTTATATACAGCAATCCATTCATATTCAATTCATAAAGATCGGCGGGATCACAAACTCTTCCGTCATGCAGATTGGAAGTGCAGGCATTATAAAGCCGGCGTCTTATTTGTATAACACTGGCGGCTTTACCGAGCCAGCACCTGAAGCAGAAGGTCCGGCGCCTGCGGGACCAGCTGGGGGGAGTGTTTTTCTGTCACCTTCTGTACCTCTGACTGGTGCTCAGAAACGATAATATCATTTTTTTATAAGCGAGGTGGTGCGCTTGAATCAGCAATTAAATACCTATCTTCAGCAATTGCATGCTTTTGTAGAAGCACAGGAAAAGCAAATAAGGAGACTTGAAGCTGCGGTTAAAAAACTTCAGGAAGAAACTGAAGTTCTGAAAAGCCGTCCGCCAATGCAGGTCGATCGGATTGAGTATAAATTTGACCAGCTTAAGGTAGAGTCTCTTGAAGGTACTTTAAATATTGGCTTAAACCCTTCTGAGCTGCAGAACATTGAAGATTTTGCCGTAGACAACAAAAACATTAAAGCACCTGTTTCGCCTAAAACCCAGATGAAGAGAACGATGGAAATTGAAGACGCCATTTATCAGTATTTAGAACGGGAACTTCCAGAAATTACAGCTTCTGCCCAGAAAAAATTAAATGTCAATGTGGATGATTCGTATATTGCGTTTATCAAAGAAGATATCAAAAAGCAGCTGCCTAACCGGATTGACTTCTATATCCAGCAGCAGGCATCGAATCGCTCCGGGCAGGAAAATAACGAAGAGATTATCGAGCTGATAAAGAAGGAGATTCACAATGGGGTCTATGCCTTTATCTCGCATTTGCCGGAAAATATGAAGGGAATGAATAAAGAATGAATTATCAGGTATATAACAGAGATCTGTGCGTTGGCAGTATAAAAGTACTGGGTGTATCCAGTTCATCTGTTTTGATGGTGGGGGATACGCAAACGATCCAGCTGGCAGCCACTTTTGATACACCTCCTGAGTCACTTCTGGTAGGGCCATTTGTGCCTCTGACACCGGAGTAAGCTGCCTATGCTGCAAAGAACTTCATCTGTTGATAAAATCCATATTGACACCATCGCCTTTTCTTCTGTTTTTGAAATTGGTGACTCATGCTTTATTAAAGGATTCTCAAGGGCGATTGCTAACCAGCGTGAAGCTGAGTATTTTAATGCGAAGGAAGGGAATTTTTCAGTCTATCCTGTATTCAGTGAACCTATTCCTTTGATCCCTATTGAAGAAAACATAACGATGCAGACAACACAGCTCAATCCGATCATTCGGGTGCAGAACATTGATATTATCGGAGTTTCCTCCTCCTCTGTCATCCATATCGGGAACAGTGGAAACATTTCAATGGAAGCCCGGGTCAAGCATATCCGTCAGATTTATCCCAAAACAGCGGAACGCAAGGATGAAAATTTTTCATAAAGGATGTTTTACATGCCAGCTATAATCGGACCGGTACAAATTATTAATGTCAGCGGTGGAATAGTTCAATTCGGAGACTCCCTTTATATTTCTCCGAAAAACAATTCCAAATCAACAACCGGACAGGGTGCCGCTAACACAGGCGGCTTTATCATTACAAACAATGGCCTTAGCGCCAGTAACGTACTTGATACCAGTCTGGTTGATCAGCCAAATGTTGGCAATAACTAATCGAAAGAGAGTATTATGGACGATAGCACTTTCGTTATCGTCCTTTTGATTTCCGTTCATGACCCTTTTCAGCTGATGTTCATTATAAATACATCTCCTGCACATACTCAAAAGCCGGCAAGTCTCCTTGCCGGCTTTTCCTATAACTTAATTGTATGAGCACCATCAAAGAAAAACAGGTATCTTTCATTGACTTCCCGTTTTAAAATCTGTTCCAATGCTCTGGTGTACATATCAATTTGTACTTTGTACCTGTTTTCAAGAACGGGTTTGGCTTCAGCAAACCCTCCCTTATAACGGCCGCTGATTCCATCCGTTTTATAATCCAGGAGCACCAAACCTTGCTCATCTTCGAATACACAGTCCACAATCCCCTGGATGAGAACAGGTTCATCTTCACCCTGCCAATCTGAATAAATTTCCCGGGCAGGGAAAGATAAACTGAATGGGATTTCTCGGCGTACCGATATAGCCTGAATCATTCTTTGACCCAGTTCAGTTTCGAAAAATTGCAAGATCAGCTGCGGCTCAATGCTGGCACGCTGCTCTTCCGTGAGCAATTCTTTCCTGACCATCTCATCCATTTTGGAGGATATCGTTTCCACTGTTGCAGGCCGGCTGAAATCAATATGCTGCATGACAGCATGCATAGCAGTACCCCGTTCAGCTGGAGAAAGTGATTTTTCCTGCATAAAGCGAGGCCGGCTGAGCATCGGTTTACTGATTTTACGAATTAATTCAGTACCGCTGTCTTCTTCAGAAAAAATCTCCCGCTGCCTTTTCACTTCCGAAACCGATTGTTTAGATCTGGCTTGAGCTGCCTGCTTATAGGTATATTTCCAGGAAAGCTGTTCCTCAACTTTATCCTTAAAAGCCGATTCTGCCGGAACAGTTTTTCCTTCATAAACCAATTTCAGCAAATCCGTTTCGCCCTCATTGGCTTCTTCCGGAAGAACAGCAGCTTCTTCACTTTTAATTATGGTTATATTCCAGCAGGAAGGGTGTTCAAGTATATCACCCGGGACAAGAGGATCCACCTGAACTTCCGCTCTCAATGCCTCGCACTCCCGATGCCGGACAAGAGCCGGGCCAATCCAGTCCAGATAACTGTTTGCAGAAGCCCTGTCATACTCATTCAGGAGCCAGTCTTTATGTTCGGATACCTGCAGCCACTTATTTAATTTTTTATCTGCACTTTTGACAGACGATATCAGGTACAGCTTTTCCTTCGCCCTCGTTAAAGCAACATATAGAACCCGCATTTCTTCAGCCAGCATTTCCATTTTCTTTTTTCGTTTAAAAGCAATTTGCGGCAGAGAGGGGTACGAAATTCTCTTCTCGGCATTTACATATTTTGCAGCAAATCCAAATTCCTTATCAAGCATATATGGCTTTTTCAAGTCCATCGTATTAAAGTTGCGGGCAAGCCCTGCAATAAAAACAAAGGGAAATTCAAGACCTTTGCTGCTGTGGATCGTCATAAGACGGACAACATCTTCCTGCTCACCTAAAGCGCGGGCAGCACCAAGATCATCGCCTCTGTCACGCATTCGTTCAATAAACCTTAAAAAGCGGAATAATCCTCTGAATGAGGTTGCTTCATACTGTCTGGCTCTGTCGTACAATGCGCGAAGATTTGCCTGCCTCTGTTTTCCGCCTGGCATACCGCCGACAAAATCATAAAATCTGGTTTGTCTATAGAGATTCCAGATCAGCTCTGAAAGGGAACCCTGCCGCGCCATTACACGCCATTCTTCAAGAGCATCGAAAAATGGCCGGACCTTTTCATATAATTCTCCCGTTTCAAGGGTTGGGTGATTCCGGCAAAAAGAAGTTAATGCTTCATAGAATGAGCCCCTTTTATTCTGGATTCTTATATGTGCAAGCTCTTCTTCGGTCAGACCCAAAATAGGAGATCTCAGCACCGATGCCAGCGGAATATCCTGGTACGGATTATCTATCACTTTTAGAAGTGACATCATAATCGCTACTTCTGTTGCTTCAAAATAACCGCTGGAAAGATTGGCATAGACAGGGATTCCCTGCTGTTTGAATTCCTCCATAATCTGAGGAGCCCATGTCATGGAACGAAGCAGGATGACAATATCCCTGTACTTGGCAGGCCGTCCGGAATGAGTCTTTGTGTTGTAAACTTCTTTCCGATTCCCAATGATTTCTTTAATTTTAGAAGCCATATATCTGGCTTCGAGCTGTGACTGTGCTAAATCTTCGCTGTCAAAACCCTCATCCATGGATTCAGGGTCCGGTTCACTCTTTTCACTTCCTTCAAGGTCAATAATAGCAAGCTCAACAGGCTGCTCCTGATCCTCTGAATAGGGAGCTCCTTTAATAAGTTCAGCTGCCTGGTCATACTCTATTTCACCGACAGACGTCCCCATAATCTGCTTAAAGATATAGTTGGTCCCTTGCAGAACTTCTTTACGGCTTCTGAAATTTCGCGCCAGATCAATTCTGAGTCCTGCTCTTTCTCCATCCCGGTCAAACCGCGTGTACTTGCCCAGAAACAGATTAGGCTCTGCAAGGCGGAAACGGTAGATTGACTGCTTAACATCCCCTACCATGAATAAATTTCCGTTCTCTTCTGAATCTGCCGTTACCAGCTGCAAAATAGCTTCCTGAACCATGTTGGTATCCTGATACTCATCAACCAGAACTTCTTTGAACTGATTTCTGCAGACAAGAGCCGCTTCTGAAGGCAAAAGCCGTCCCTCCTCATCTGTTGATGAAAGAATGTCAAGGCAATAATGCTCAAGATCCGCAAAGTCAACAAGCCCTTTTTCAGTTTTAACCTGATCAAAGCGGATGGAAAATGCTTTAACCAACCTGACAAGCTCTTCAATATGGGGCTTCATTTCCGCCATATCACGCATGAAGCTCTCCTGTCTGCGGAAAAACAGTTCTTCCTGCAGGCCGGTTATGATTTTCTTGGCCTGATCCCTGAGTTTTTTTGCTTTTTCGACCAGTCCTTCATCATATTCATCGCCCTTACACGTTTTGGCTCTGCCAAAAGACCATGATTGCATCGCTTCATAGAGCATCGTCCATGAATCATTTTTCGCTTCAATTAGTGTATTTACAACATGCAGATCTGCGATAAAGTTCTCTGCTCTCGGAGCCGGTCCCCCTGGAAGCTTGGTCAGCTCAAGCCCATATTCAAGCAGCTGCTTGGCTCCTTTCAGCTGAAGATCAATATCCTCCAAAAGCGAACGGACAAATGGAAGCTGCTCGAGACTGCTGACGCCGTTCACATTGTACATCTCAACAATTGAATCAAGATATTGATCAGGCGAAGGGTTGGAACGGGCAAAATCGTATAAGTCCCTTATTATATCCTGAAGGGCAGTGTCACTTCTGTCATTTGTAAAAGTGTCAACAAGTGCAAAGAATCCTTCATTTCCCTCTTTGCCGTATTCATCTTCAAAAAGCTCTTCGAGTACTTCATCCCTCAAAAGCTGTGCTTCAGTTTCATCCGCAATCCGAAACGCCGGATCAATATCGGTCATGTAGTAATATTTGCGTATCATCTCTAAGCAAAATGAGTGCAAAGTCGAGATGGATGCCCTGTTTAGTAAGCTTACCTGCTTTCTGAGGTGAGCAGATCGCGGATTATCATTAATAGCTTTTTCAAGAGCCTCGCCGATTCTGTGCCTCATTTCTGCTGCGGAGGCATTTGTAAAGGTCACAACAAGCAGTTCATCGACATTAATAGGATCTTCATCTGCGATAATCTTATTGATAATCCTTTCAACCAAAACAGCGGTCTTCCCTGATCCGGCTGCTGCAGCCACCAGGATATCCTGACCCTTGGCCATGATCGCTTTCCATTGGTCATCGGTCCAGGTTGTACCTTCCGGCTTAGGAGGTATGGTCACTTTCATCTCCCTCCACCTCCTTCTTGATGATTTCAATCATGTCTTCTTTTGGTTTAGGGGTAAATAATCTGTAATCATTTGTTTCAAGAGATTCATCAAATTGGCATACAGATTTGTAGGCACAAAATGCACACGGTGTTTTTTCCTTCATTTTATATGGGGCAATTTCAACATTGCCCTCAGTAATTTTATTGCCTGTATTCCTATACATTTTTCTTACATAGCTGCGCAAATAATCGAACTCCTGCTTGCTTGCTACTTTAGACCTCTTAGAAAGGGTGCCGTCCTTTTTGAATCCCGCTGAGATAATGGATGAGTCGCCTGTCTCAATAGTCTGGTCCATTAACCTGATTACATTTTCTTCTCCGAGCAGGAGGCCATTCATTTTGAATTTCTTATAAAGTTCCTGCTCTATATCCTCCAATGTCAGCATTTTTGAAGTGCTGACGATCGGATTATGGACATGGAAGTAAAGAACTCCTGCCGGATCGGCTTTTGTTCCAATTAAAGAGCTGGAATGGGCAATTATGATGTCCAGATATGTCAGCATCTGCAGAGCAATGCCGTAGTAAACCTCACTTACATTCAGATCCTTGGAGCTGGATTTATAGTCAATTACCCGTAAAAATGTCCCGTTGGCATCCTGAGCCTTGTCTACTCTGTCAATTCTTCCGACAAGCTCCATTTTAGCCCCGTTTTTAAGAGGAAAAGCAAGCGAAGGAAGCTCTCCTTTAGGACCAAACCCCAGTTCAAGGCCCACCGGCGAGAATCCGCTTGATTTGGCATGCTCGCTGATGACATAGGAAGCTCTGCTGATAATTTGCTCAAGCTTTCTCTTAATATAGTGATGCCTGTTCGAGCTTAAGAGAATTTCATTTTGAAGTTTAGGAGCAAGCATTTCAACCGCTTCTTTTGCAAGGATCTCACACTGTTCCCTCGTCATATCTGTCCATGAAAGTTTCTGAGTCATAACTGTTTCTGCAATAAATTTTAAAGCAGCATGGAAAAGATCCCCGATATCCGGTGCCTCCAGGCGGTATACCTGTCTTTCCCGCAGCCTTAGTCCATGCTGTGCAAAATGGGAAAATGGACAGCTATGGAATAATTCCATTCTCGAAACACTCGCCTGAATATGGTCGCCATACAATTCCTTACTGACGTCTTCACCAAGCTGAAGTGTCCTGTTTTCATAATTAAGGCTGGAAAGCACTTTCAATGCAGGCCTTCTCCACTGCTCATTTTTAAGGTAATAGTTATAAACATCCCACCAGAGGTCATAGATTGGATAGCTGCGTTTTTTGAGCTGAAGCTGTGAAGTCAAATACGATAATGCTGTATTAAGGTTATCAGCATACTCCAGCTGCTCCGTTTCCTTAAGCTCTGCCGGATCAGACATGAAGGAATGATGCCTGCAATCAGGAAATAAATCTCCCAATCTCTTAATCAAAGGAGACGGCATAAGTGCTTTACCTTCTTCATTTGCCAATGGATAGCTTATAAATAGTTTTTCTGATGGAGTAACAAATGCTTTATAAGCTATAAATTCCTCATCAAGCAGACGTGTGCGGCTTCCAGGCGCCAGTTTCATTCCGTTCGTGTTCAGGGTTTCCCTGTCGTCATCCGCCAGCACACCATCCTCTGAGAATTTGGCAGGAAGTACTCCTTCATTCAGCCCAATAACAAAGGCAGCTTTAATATCAGTTAGCCTCGATCTTTCCAAATCGGCCGCCATAACCTGATCAATGGCAGGCGGAACAAGCGTAAAGCGAAGCGACTCCAGTCCGGCATCAAGAATGGATGCAAAACGCTTAAGGCTCACTTCTTCTTCACCAAGCATTTCCACATATTGATCCAGAAGCTCCATAATGGCATTCCATGCTTGTCCATGTTCCCTTGACTTAACAAGGTTCCCTTTATCCTCCTGAGCAGTTTTCCACTTCTCAATCTTCAGAGGAACATCCAATTCTTCCATGTATAGAAATAAAGCTTCACACAAGCTGCGGCCATCAGCAGCCTTTCTCAAGCGCCTGTGCAGCCTTAATATTGGGCCTGTAATCATTTCGCGCAGATCATTTAACTCATCTTCTACTTTTTTCTCGGCATCAGTCTGGGCAACTGCTTCAAACTCCAGCCCTCTGATTCTTCTGTATGTCCATCTCTTCTTTTTCGTCCATTTGTCTCCTTGAATGCCATAAGCAAGAACATAGTTCTCAAGTCTGTCCATTTGCTCACGAAGCTTTCCGGGGTTTAGCCTGGACGGAAAAATCAGCTCTGTTTTTATAGCTCTGAAAATCGGTTCATAGCGCCAATTCCCATTGATTATCTCAAGTGTTGACCGGATTAACTCAACGAGCGGGTGATTCAGCATTGTTCTTTTCTGATCAATAAAAAATGGGATGTCATAGTCACGGAACACTGTTTCAATCATGTCATGATAATCCTGGCCGTTTCTTGCCAGTACGGCAATATCACGGTAGCGATACCCATCAGTGCGAACAAGCTTATTAATTTCCCTGGCAACGCCCTCAATTTCGGCCCTCCTGCTGACAGCCTGTCCAATGTGAATGTCCGCTTCTCCTGTAAATGCCTCTGCAGGCCTGCTGTCAAAATGAGCCTCAAGATGCTTAAGTGAAGGCTTGATCCACCTTTTTTGCTCGGAAAGGAGCATCTCTTCCACATCCAGCCTGTTGCGGGAAGCCAATTCTTTGATTGTCTGATAGTTCTCTCCAGGCATTCTGAATAAATGAAGCTCATCAGAAGCATTATTCTTAAACGGCTGGTCAAGCGTTAGTGTGATGGTAACGTTTTTACACTGCTTCATCAGCTGTTCAACAATTGCATATTCCTGTGGTGTAAAGCTGTAAAAGCCATCTATATAAACCTCAGCATTTTTTAGATACTCTGAATGGGAGGCTTTTTCCGCAAGCAGGCGGAAATAATCCTCTGAATCTGTATATTTGCCAGAAAGGGATTCCTCGAAATTTTTATAGATTATCTCAAGATCATGCAGCTTGTCCTGGAGTGCCTTATTTGACTTCCCGCTTGCCGAGAGCTGATTTTGCCTTTCCGCCAGTTCGTCGGGAGCTACACAATATCGTTTGAATTCGGTCATTATTTGTTCTACTTGCTGAATAAAGCCATTTTTGTCTGCAGCCCTTTGAAAAAGCTTAAGATCATCCTTTTTATCTTCAATGATTTTGCGGATCAGCATGCTGATGCCTACACTATTAAGATGGTATCTGCTCATGCCTCCCGTTTCCTGAAGAATTCTCCATGCGAGACGCGTGAAAGAGTATACCTGGCTGCGGATCATTCCGCCCAGGCCAGGTGTTGTTATTAATTTATATTCTGAAAGGAACGTCATTTGTTCCGGCACTAAATAAATGATTGGATCTCCATCCGGATTAAACCGCAGTTCATCACGGATTTGGTTAAGGCAGTATTCCGTTTTACCACTCCCGGAACGGCCTATCAATAAACGTACGGTCATAATTTTCCTCCTTAAAAAAGCTCTCTCTCTATCATTATTTTATCATATAAGCTGTTCAAATTTTTGTATGGGGTTCTTCAAAATTGTGGAAATGACAACTTTCCTATTCGAGGTTTCGTGCATAAAGTATATCGGCAGGTGATAAGGATGATTTCAAAACAGGTCCTGATTGCAACTTCAGTCATTTTGACAGTCACAGGCATTTTTGTCGCCAGCAATATTTATACACTGATCCCAATTTACGGGGAAATCGCAGACTCATTTAAAGTAAATGAAAATCATATTGTGGCCGGGGGAAGTCTTTTTGCATTTTTTTATGCTGCTGGCCTGTTATTCTTTGGACCTGCTTCCGATACATTTGGCCGACGCAGAATTATTATTTCAGGTTTGTTTGCTTCTGCTTTGTCCACTTGTGCCGTCGGGCTCTCCCCTAATGTAGAAGCTCTCTATATAACCAGGTCGATTCAGGGGTTGACTCTTGGGAGCTTTGCTCCTGTTGCCTTCGCTTATTCCTTTGATCTTTTTCAGCCGAGGAGCCGCACCCTGCTGCTTGTTTTTATCAATACAGGATTCCTTGTCGCCGGCATCCTTGGACAGCTGATCAGTTCGACAATTACTTTTTATTTTAAATGGAACTATGCTTTTTATTTCTTTGCGTCTTGTTATTTAATTCTTTTCCTAGTATCGTATAAAATACTTCCAGGCACTTCTCCTCCTTCCAAATCAGGGGTTTCCGTTATTTCTATTATGAAAAAACTATTAATGAACGGAAGCCTGCTCCAAAGCTATGCTATTACCTTTACTTTGCTGTTTACCTTTGTAGCTTTTTACGATGCAATAGGAAGGAATTTCGAGGGAACCATGGAGGAGCTGTTCACATTAAGAGCTGTGGGACTAATCGGGGCGCTGCTGTCGCTCTTTACGGGAAAATTAATTGAGCGGATTGGTGCCCATTTGACATTAAAGCTTGGTTTACTTATAGGAATCTTCAGCATCATTAATATGTTTTTCTTCAGCAGCACCATTGCATTAATGGCTATTTCAATAATGTTCGTGGCCTCTATATCTCTTCTTGTACCCACAGTTATCACACTGATTGGCATGATTGCAGGAGCTGATCGTGCAAAAGCGCTTTCTCTCTATTCTTTTTTTCTATTAACCGGTGCAAGCCTTGCGCCGCCGGCGGTTATGATTCTGGAATATCATGATGTACTGTTTCTGCTTCTTGCCTTTTTTCTTACGAATATCGTTCTAAGCTATTTCTTGTCAAAAGAAATTACTTTTGTCAGTCAACCAGAATAAATCTTGTAAAGCGCGGAATCATTCCGCGCTTCTTCACTCTTTCCACTCCTTTCTCAGCAGCCCGTATAAATACATATCATGCCGTTTTCCATCGCGTTCCAGAAACTCTCTGTAGCAGCCTTCTATTCGAAATCCAAGGCTTTCATAAAGAGTCTTGGCTCTGGTATTATACGAAAATACTGTAAGCTGCAGCCTATACAGATTCAGTTCCCTGAAAGCATAGCGGATCAGGCATTGCATTGCTTCTTTTCCATATCCCTTTCCCCATTTGGTTTCATCTGCTATGGCTATGGTAACCCAGCCTGTTCTGTGCGGCCATAAAATACCGTTTATCTCTGCATAGCCAATTATTTCATTTCCTTCTTTTAACCTGAGCGAAAACCTGAAGGTGTCTTGCGGGCACTCATCAAGCCACTTCTTAATTTCTGTTTCCTTTTTAGGTTTTACCGGAAGAGCATCCAGATTTCTCATGATTTTTTCGTGCGCATGCCACTCGGTTATTTTTCTGATATCTTCGTCAATAAATGACCCGAGAATAATATTTTCCCCTGATAATACCGTTTTGCTTAACACTTTATTCACTCCCTTTAAAGAAATTATTCAGGAGATGGAATCCACTGGATAAATAAAGAGCTCCCGAAGGAACTCTTTATTCGTACGTTTCCACAAATACTGTGGCTCCCATTCCGCCTCCGACACATAAAGAAGCTATTCCTTTATGGCCTCCTCTTCTCTTTAACTCATGAACAAGACTCACGACAAGACGGGCACCTGTACATCCAATAGGGTGTCCAAGGCTGATTCCGCTTCCATTAACATTTACTTTTTCCCGGTTTAAGCCAAGTTCTCGCTCAACCGCCAAATATTGGGCCGCAAAGGCCTCATTAACTTCAATCAAATCAGCTTCTTCAAGCGACCAATTAACACTGGCAAGAGCATTTTTAACTGCCGGAACAGGTCCTCTTCCCATTAATTTCGGATCCACTCCCGCAACAGAGAAGCCAGCAATCTTTGCCAGCGGCTTCAGTCCTCTTTCGAGAGCCAGCTCTTCCGGCATGAGGACCAGTGCTGCTCCGCCGTCATTCAGGCTGGATGAGTTTCCTGCCGTTACCGTTCCGCCCTTTCTAAAGACCGGCTTCAAGCTGCTCAGCTTTTCAGCTGTTAAGTCCGCACGCGGGTTTTCATCTTTTGCCACGGTTACTTCTCCTTTCCGGGTCTTCACAGTAATGGGAACGATCTGCGAATCAAAGTAACCGTTTTCAATTGCATGCAGGGCTCTATTATGGCTAAGCAATGCCACTTCATCTTGCTCTTCTCTTGTGATCGAATGAATTTCTGCCAGGTTTTCTGCTGTTTCCCCCATCATGATATGATGGATTGGATCTTCGAGAATCTCCCATACTGTGTCGGTTACCTGTCCATGCTGCATGCGGGCGCCCCAGCGATGCTGTTTTAATACATAAGGACTGGAGCTCATGGCTTCTACTCCTCCGGCAATCACGATATCTGACATGCCTGATGCAATCTGCAGGGCAGCGGAAATAATGGCCTGCATACCGGATGCACACTGTCTCTGGACTGTGAACCCTGTTGTTGTATCGTCAAAGCCTGCAAGCAATGCTGCAGTCCTTGCTGTGTTCGGTTCATCTGTACGCTGAATGCAGTGTCCCAAAATTACTTCATTCACGTCACTGCTCTTTAAGGCGCTTCTTCGGCAGCCTCTTTTAGTACTGGAACAATCAAATCTGTCGGCAGAAGATTCTTAAAGGCTCCTCCAAAGGTCCCGACTGGTGTTCTTACTGCTGATGTTATTACAACATTTCTCATACTTTCCCACCCCTTTTACTATTAATATCTGATAAATGAGCACTCGCTCGGAATCAGGTTATTACATCATAATACCGCCATCTACATGCAGGACCGTGCCGTTCACATAATCAGATTCATCCGAAGCCAGAAACAGATATGCATTCGCAATATCTTCCGGTTTTCCCAGCCTGCCCAGCGGAACCATGCCCTGCATTTGGTCTATCACCTTTTCCGGCACTTTTGCGGTCATGCCTGTAGAGATAAATCCTGGGGCCACGGCATTAACGTTAATTCCTTTTCGGCCGAGTTCTTTTGCCCATGTTTTGGTCATTCCCACCACACCCGCTTTGGCTGCAGCGTAGTTTGTCTGTCCGACATTCCCATAAATTCCGGAAACAGAAGATGTATTGATAATTTTTCCCCTTCCCTGCTCCAGCATGAATGGAAGCACTGCTTGTGTACAATGGAAAACACCTGACAGATTCACATCCATAACGGCCTGAAAATCATCCGGGGATAACTTTGAAAGCATCCCGTCCCTGGTTATTCCGGCATTATTGATAAGGATGTCAATTTTCCCAAATTCCGCTTTTACAGCTTCCGCCATACTGTCTATGCTTTGCCTGTCAGCCACATTAACCTGAAAGAACTGTACATTTAATCCTTTTTCCTTGAGCTCTTGAGCCCTGGTTATTCCCATGTCCGCGTCATAATCTGCCATGGCTACTGCAGCTCCTTCACCTGCAAACCTTTCTGCTGCAGCGAGACCAATCCCATTGGCTGCACCTGTAATAATGGCGACTTTATCCTTAAGTCTCATTAATCGCACCCCCACAATATGTTCGAAAATTCCGACATTAAAAACTAAAATAATTCGGTAAGATGTACACCAGCTTTTATTCGACAAAGCCCGCAGATTCTCCTGTATCCCCTGCAATTATTCTTAAACGACGATTCCAGTCTTTCAAGGGAACTGTTGGGAATTACTTGAATCGGTTTAACCGCAGCCAAAAAAGGCTAAGAAATATAAAACAATAGACAGCAAATTGGAAAGGGGCATTTATCATGAAAGTTGTTTATGGATTGATGGCACAAAACGGAGACGCCCAGGAGCTGTTGTGGGACTTGGGATTTTGGGAAAGTGAAGAATCCGCAAAGGAATACTTAAAAGCCGAAATGGCCAATTCACGCGGAATTACCGTAGAGCCTATCAATATCAATGACGCTATCCCCGTTCACCCGGAAGAACTGGAAGAAGAAAGTATGGTTACCTGTTCTCTTTGCGGAATTGAATATAATCGTGAAGATGTGAATATGACTGATTATGATGAAAACGTGTGTGTAAACTGCGAACCTGAATATAGGGATAATCCTAATTTGCATGTTATTTAAGATTAGCTCTTTCTGCAAAAATAAGGGACTCGAATATTCGAGTCCCTTATACTATAAGATCTGTTAGAATGACGCATCCATTTCATCAAGCGGCCAATAGCGCAGGTTTACTTTTCCTACAACCTGGCCGGCTGAAATAAAACCAAAATGCCTGCTGTCCCAGCTTCCGAGGCGATTATCTCCCATAACAAAAAGTTTGCCCTCCGGGACAGTTTCTGTGCCCGTCATCTCCAGCAGTGTAAAGTCACCTGTCAATTTGCCTCCTGAGATTTCTTTCCGGTACTTATCCAAATAAGGCTCATCCACTTTCCTGCCATTAATAAATAATTCATCATTACGGTATGCAATTTCATCCCCAGGCATTCCAATTATTCTTTTTACAAAATCCTCTTCATCATTATGATGGAAAACAATTACGTCAAAGCGTTCTAAATCGCTGACCTGATAGCCGATTTTATTGACAATCAGCTTATTTCCATCCTGAAGGGTAGGCATCATGGATTCACCTTCGACAACGTAATTGGAGAAGAAAAAAGTCCGTATAAAAGCAAAGATGATAATGCCTATTGCAAAAGCCTTCAGCCATTCCGCTCCTTCTTTTCTCAATCCTTCCTTCACCATTCATCTCCCCTAGTACTTATGCATTCAATGCTTTTTATTCCCGCGTTCTTTTTCTACGCTCATATTCATCTTTATTTCAATAATTTTGCCGACATACCAAAGAATGAAAATGACCAGGGCAACAATAGCAGTCCGAATTGGCTGTGTTATTAATGATCTGATATCATATCCGACAAAGCTTATTGTAAAAATCATCACTATTTTTCCGGTCAGGACTGCCAGCATATATTGAGCGATACTGATATTCGAAAGACCAGCTACAATATTGACAACCGCTGAAGGTGTAAACGGAAAACAAAGCAGGATGAACAATGGTCCAAACCCATGCTTTTCAACCCATTTCATAAGCTTCTGTACCTGCTTATTTTTTTTCAAAAAACGGAGTATTCGTTTCTGGCCATATTTTCTGACCAGCAGGAAAACAATCAGTGCTCCTGCGACCGCTCCGACCCAGGAGTATAAAAATCCCAGCCAGAGACCAAATGCACTCGCATTTGCCATAACAAACAAAAACAAAGGCAGAAAGGGCAAAAATGCTTCTAGCATTGGAAGCAGAATACCCGGAAGAGGTCCAAATGAACGATACTCCCGGATTAAATCCATTATATTCTCTAATGTAAACCAATCTTTGAGCAGTTCAAAATCCATTAGTATCTCCTTGTCCACTATGCAGCAATACCTTAGTCGACTCGTTTTGGTAAATAAGTTTCCCCTAGTTTTACCATTTCCCTTTTTATTGTACACCTAATCCGGCAAAAACAGTGTTTCTAACTTTTTTATTTAGAAAGAAATTCATGGATTGCCGCTTTATTCGCCTCTTTATCTATGCCCAGAACCGCAGCACCATTAATTCTCTCGTTCTCAAATGTTCCATCAACAGGAACACGAAGAGTCTCTACATTCCTGTTATCCTTTGATAAGAAATCTTTTCCGATATACAGAATATCTCCCGTGTTCATATTGGTATTTACAAAAGGAGTTACCACCCCGATGAGTTTTGGAAGCTTCGTAATCGTCTGAAGGCTTGTAAACTGGCTTGCTACTTCTTTCATTACCTTCTGCTGGCGTTCTACTCTTCCAAAGTCCCCTACTGCATCTTGCCTGAACCTGACGTACCCAAGGAGATGCTCTCCATCAAGCCGCTGCAGGCCAGGTTCGAGTGTTACACCGATATTGGCAGACATTCTTTTTTCCACATCAATTTCTACTCCTCTGGGAAAAGCTTCATCAATTAAATGTACAAAGCCTTCAAAGTCAACAATGGAGTAATATTTGATATCTATATCGAAATTCTCTTTGAGCGTCTGCCTCAATAACTCAGGGCCTCCATAAGCAAGAGCAGAATTTATTCTGTTTTGCCCATGGCCAGGTATGTCCACATACATGTCTCTCATAAAAGAAATCAGCTTATATGTGCCCTTTTCAGGATGATACTGTGCAACCATTATGGTATCAGCCCTTGATTTCTCCTCTCCCCTTGCATCACTTCCAAGAATCAGGATATTTGTTCCGCCATATTTATCTTTTTCGCCGTTGAATTCAAACTCTTCTGTCTGTATGTTTGCTTCTCCTTCTGTCTGGGAAACACCTTGCTTAAACTGAAAATACGAATAGCCAAGGGTTCCTGCAATCAAGAGTAGCAGAATTAGGAGGACAGATCTCCACTTTCCTTTCTTTTTCTTCTTTTCATATCTATCTGATCTCATAAGTATAAGTCCTTTCTTTAAAGCTAATTATGGAGGGGTGTTAACACCTTCACCTATATTTGACTGCATAGTTCATTAAAAAGTTTCGATAGTTATGCTGGTATATCCTGTATACCTTATATTTTGCAGATGAATTGGATTCTTTGCAATTTATTTTAAATAGTTTCTTGCATAAAAAATGACATCATTGTTATATCGGCAAATTTTGTGTCCCTTTACAGCCTTATGAAAAAACCGCAAACCCGAAGGTCTGCGGTTTTACCTCAAAGATATTCATCAAACCAGCCGGCTATATAGTTTAGGCGGCTGATTCGCAAATTTGGTTTTCCGCTTCTTGAAAGCTCATGATTGGCTTCAGGGAACCGGACAAATTTTGCTGTTTTCTTCCTATGCTTTAAAGAAATGAATAGTTGCTCTGCCTGTTCGATTGGACAGCGATAGTCTTTTTCACTGTGCAGAATCAGGAGTGGTGTATTTATGTCATTCACATAAGCAAGCGGAGAGTGTTTCCATAGTTTTTCTATATCATTCATGTCACTCTTGATTTGCCAATCAGTAAAATAGTAGCCGATATCACTTACTCCATAAAAGCTGATCCAGTTGGAAATGGAGCGCTGAGTGACAGCTGCCTTGAACCTGCTGGTGTGTCCAATAATCCAGTTGGTCATAAAGCCTCCATAGCTTCCTCCCGTTACGCCCAGCCGTTCTTTATCGATGAAATCGAAGTTTTCGAGCGCGTAATCGACCGCATCCATAATATCCTCATAATCCTTGCCTCCGTAATCTCCTCTGACAGCGTCTACAAAATGCTGGCCGTATCCATGGCTTCCCCGTGGATTGATAAACAGAACCGCATAGCCTTTTGCGGCGAGGCATTGGAATTCATGGAAATAAGAATTGGCATACATAGCATGAGGTCCGCCATGGATCTCAAGCACAAGCGGTGCTTTTTGGCCTTCTTTCAAATGGACTGGTTTCATGATCCAGCCATGGAGGTCCCACTCATCCGAAGATTTAAACTGAATGGGCTCTGCATCTGCCAGCTCCACTCCGCTCAGGAACTCTTCATTGACTTTTGTCAGCTGTTTTAATTCTCCTGTCGGAACATCAAGTAAAAATAATTCCCCTGGAGATGACGGCCTGCTGATGGCTACAACCGCTTTATTGATAGTTCCACCCGTGGTCAGTCCATATACATGCTGCTGATCCAGCAGGGCAGGATACAATTCCCCATCTAAAGAGCCATAATAAACAACTGTATTCCCATGATCAGTTGCCAGGAAATAAAAGCTTCTGCTGTCCTCTGCCCAAAGAACTCCCGGTGTTACTGCACCCTGCTGGAAATCTCCAATGGCATAATCACCAGCCAATATGTCCAATTCTGCAGTCAGGCACTGCAAATGCTCAGATTTGAGGTTATACACCCATACTTTGGTATGCGTAGCATTTTCGTATTCCCTTTCATGCCCGAACAATCCTATGTGTTTTCCGTCAGGGGACCATGCAGCGCTTCCGAAATATCCATTACCATTTGTAATCTTTTTCATGTCTTTTGTTTCAAGATGGATGATATACACATCGCTTAGAAAAGAAAAATCCTTATCTTCACTCAAATCTGCCGTAACAGCAACCCATTCCCCATCTGGGGACCAGTCCTGCAATTGGAAATCATGTTCTCCGGTTGTCAGCTGCTCCATCTCGCCAGTTTCTATATCTATTAAGGCAACCTGGCTGTACCTTCCGTTCCAAAAACCCTGAGCGTCAGATTTGTGCTTCATTTTATCTATCTCAATCGGTACTGGCTTTTCTTCCCTTTTTTCCTGATTTTCCAGTGTTTCTGCGGCTTCACCCTGTTTTAATGAAAGATTGAAGGCAAGTTTCTTTCCATCAGGGGACCAGACAGGATTTGAAGCACCATTTGCACAATGTGTCACCTGTCTGGCTTCTCCGCCTGCTTTGCTCATTATATAAATCTGTGACTTCCCGCCTCTGTCTGATACAAATGCAATTAACTCCCCATCTGGAGACCAGCGGGGTGAATGATTGCGGTGTTTGCCGTAAGTCCACTGAACAGGCTTATTGCTTTTTGCAGTATTTATGTAAAAAACATTTGAACTATATGTATTTTCTTCTTCAAGCATTCTGGTCTCGACAAAAGCCAAATCATATCCATTCCTGGAAAGCTGCGGATCAGCTGCAGATTTTAAATGATAAAGGTCTTCTGGTTTAATTGGTCTTTTTTTCGTCATTTATTTCATCCTTCCTAACTGTGTGTTCTACTTATTTCGACATCAGAAATAAAATCCCTTCCCAATTAGCTTTAGGCTGAAACTTTTTTTCATTATTGGAAATGATGAAGTATAACAGTATTTCGACAAATATAGGCTCTTGCAAGATAAAACATTCCTTTGTAAAATTGGATAAGAACATATGTTCTTTAACAAGGCAGGATACTATTATTTAAGGGGAGCAGAACAATATGACCAGAATTCCTGAGGAAGACCGTAATATCATGGAACAGGCTATTTATCTGCCAATGGTGCTGACGGTTTTAAATCGTGACTCCATTGTCATTAATAAAAGCCCGTTTAAACTAAAACAGCCTTATCTTGATTTGGTTGAAGAAACAATGAAGGTCATTCAAAGTGAACTCTCTGAGGTAAAACGCTATATGAATAAAAACCAGCTAAAGGTACAGGAAGTAAAGAGGGATGAGGCATTTACTATGTTTATGTTCCTGTATAAGGGATATGAGGAACACCATAATTACTTTAATCCCCGAATCCGCAATAAAGTTCAGGAGCTAATGACCTATTATCTTATTAAAAAACCTTTGCCGGGACCAGGGAAAAGCCGGAAAGCCAATTAAAATTTGCAATAAGAAAGCCTGCAGCTAATAAGGCAATATACTACGGAAAATAGAAGCATGAAACTCCGCATGCTTCTTGGTTGTCCTTCAATTCCAGCCCTTCTCTATTGGTAGGCTCCTTTTCTCTCCGAAGCATTCATTATTTTGGAACCATTCGCATAGTAATGTGACTTTCTCTCTGAATCTTCTATCCTTTTTGTCAATGTCGTTTTCAGCAGTGCTGTTCTGAGCACCTGGTTATTAAGGGTTGTATACGAGGCTGGAATTATAAAGCTTTGCTTGTTCTTAAACACTACTTGGGTTTGTGCATTCTCCGCCCGCTTGAAGTAATTGATGTGATCCAATGCAATCCACATACATTCCGGATTGCTTGGAGAAGCTGTCGGGAAAAAATAAATGAAATTCGTGGGGTCAATCGTTATCGGAGCTTTATGGGTGAAGCCGGTTAATTGGCGTGTACCCTCTTTTCTTCCTTCATAGCTTGAACCAAAATATTTGCAGCTGCTTTTAATTATTTCAATCGGCTTAAAGGGAGAAGTTACTTCATCATCAAGCTCCCAGATTTGCGAATAAACTTTTATCCCATAAGAGAGAGGTTTAATAATCATCGTATTTGGATTGATTTCATATTCTTCGATTATTTGAATATTTTGGGTCATACGTTTTCATCTCCTTTTCTTTTTCGTTCTCACTTTTTCCATATTAACACCAATTTATCAAAAAATTACAAATTTGTTCAATAGTTTTGAAATTGTTCACATTTTCGACATTCCGAAAATATTTTCTAAAAATTTAAAAAATTTAGTTGAATATTCAAAGGTAATTCCATATAATATTAAAAAGCTCAGGGGTGATTTCCATGAAGGAAAAATCATACACCGACTTAATGAAAACGAGTGGATCGAAGCGGAAAAACCTTAAGGAATCTTTTGTACTGGATCTTTACCTTGAAATGCTTATTTCAGAGATCCTGCTCAATAATGAAAGAGAAAAGCTGATGAAAAAAGTAGACGCGGCGATTGATGAAGGAAATAAACCGGCATTTATGCATTTTTCGAAGCAATACAAAGAACTTTCCAAGCGTTTTGGCACTTAAAAATCAGTTTGCCCCCGCCAACCAGCGGGGTATTTTATTTTTAGTCAGGAAGGCGGGGAATAATGAACAGCAGGCATTTATTTTTAATGGGCGGAAGCCCTCCATTCGGGCAAAGGTTAGGAAAAATGTTTACAGAGCTTGCCTGCGGCTCGGATGGCAAAATAGCAATACTCTTTTTGGAAAGGGATGGCTGGGAGATGTATATGAATAAGTATACTTCTGCCTTAGTTCCTAATGGAGCCAGGAATTTCTGCTATCTCCCGCTTTCCTCTGGCCCAGCAGAATCTTATCTTCAAGAATTAATGTCCTGTTCCGGCATCATTATTGGAGGCGGTGACACAGAAAATTACAGAAAATTCATTGTGGATAGTGAAACCGGAGAATGCATTAGAAAGATGTATATGAATGGTATTCCAGTAGCAGGCTTTTCGGCAGGCGCCCTGATCATTCCGGAACATTGCATCATTCCCCCTATTGATAACCTTAAAAGACAGCACCTCTTTTTGAAAGGGCTCGGGTTAATCAGGAATTGCGCCATCAGTGTCCATTTTACCAAGTGGAATGAACGGGAAAATCTCAAGGCAGCGGCAGGAAAAGTCAATGCAGCGATCGGTTATGGAATTGACGATGATGCAGGCGTCTATTTTCACAATGAAATTCAGGCTGACGATGAAGGAAACATACATATTTATAAAAATGAAACTTAAAAAAGCAAGCCGTTTGGCCTGCTTTTTTAGTTATAATGAGCAAATCATTCCTCTGCCTGCTTCCGTTCTTTCTGCCTCTGTTCCATTTCAAATTCTTCCAGCATGGAAATCCGCTCAAGCATCGTTGGATGCCCATACCGGAATACTTTCACAAAAAGCGGCGGATTTACCTGGCTTAAGCCAGCCCGGGTCAGCTCCTGAAATGTTTCTATTGCGGCTTTTGAATCCTTTGTCATTTCAATGGCATAGCGGTCTGCTCTTGTTTCCTGATACCGTGAAACAAGATTGGAAAGAGGGCTTGAAATAAAGAGCAGCATGGAAAGGATCATCAAAAACAGCGGGAGGGAACGTATATCATTTACTGCAGGAATTTTTAGCGCCCTTCCCCATTTATCTACTGCTTTTTCCATTAGTTTAGCTGTCAAATACAGCCCCAGCAGAGAAAGCAGCAAGTATCCTCCAATTCCGATGTAAATATGCTTCTCCACATAGTGGGCCATTTCATGTGCCATTATAAACAGAATTTGATCTTCAGTTAATTTATTCAGAGTTGTGTCCCAAAGAACAATTCTTGAATTTGAGCCGATCCCTGTTACATATGCATTCAACGCATTCGTTTTCTCGGCCATATCGACCTCAAAGACATGTTCAGCCGGTATTTTAGCCTGATTGGCCAAATTAAGAATTTTCGTTTCAAGTTCCTTATCTTTTAAAGGATAAAAATCATTATAAAGAGGGTCAATGACAACCGGCTGCAGAAACATCATAAATAAGGTAAATGGAACTGATAATAGCCATGCGTAAAGCCACCATCTTTTCCTGCTCTTATTAATCAACCAGTAAAGAACAGACACGATAAGAAGCATCATTCCATAATTAACCCAAAAATCAATGAGTTCATCCTTCATCCACCCACTGAAGCTCTGAGTGGAGATATTATACGTTTTTGAAAGCGAAAAGCTGATATAGCTTAATGGCATCGTGGCAATAAAGGCGAAAAAAGAAAGCCAAATCAAATAGATTGCCGTTTGCAGGAATTTAAATGGCGCAGTCTGTTCCGCCCACTTTTTGAAAGCCTTTGATAAGCCAAATAAAAGAATAAATAAATAAAATATCCATTCAAAAGGTGTAGAAATAAAAAACAGCAGGTTTCTTATTTTAGAATATTCCTCACTGAGCATCAGTTCCCTGCCGTTCAGGAAAGTTGCCGGATCTGCCCGTGACCCTTCATACTCAAAGGGCAGACTGGTGTCAGCAAAATAGAATAGATACCAATAAAAAAATAAACCGTATACGAAAAAGGCCAGGGCCCCATAAAAACCTAATTTCCGCGCCATCCAATTCCCCTCCTATGGTACAACCTTTCTATATTTAGTTTAGTATAAAAATCTGTAAATAGAACTCATTTGATGGGACAATCATTTCTTTCTATTCCAGCAGTTCTATTGAAAAAGCCGGTTCAAGAAGGAACCGGCTAAAGAACATCCATCATTATCTTTTCTAAAACAAGAAAGAATATACAGATAACACAGCGATCGATCCCAGCACAACGACAATTACATTTGCTCCTAAAAAGGCTGCCAGAAAAGCAGCAGCTGCACCGAGCAGACCAAACCAAATATCTTCATTTATAAACAGAATACCCGGAAAAATGAGTGCCCCTAATGTCGCATAAGGCACATTCTTTAATATCCCCTGAACAAAGCCGGGAAGCTCCTTCCCTTTAAAAAGCACAAAAGGCAGCAGCCTTGGGATATAAGTAACTGCTGCCATTCCAACAATCATCCACACAATATGGCTACTCATGCTCCTGCCCCCTGCTCCTGTTTTTTACACTTTCAATCCATTCCACTATTACAGCCGATAAAAGCGTGGCCACTACAATTGCCCAGCCTGTCGATAGCGTATTAGTCAAAGTGAAAATTGTGTTAAAACACGCTGCAAGTGCGGCAAGAAAAACAACTTTTAAACTCTTTTTCATAGACGGAACGAGAAGGCCGACAAACATGGCATAAAGAGCAACAGACATGCTTTCCTGCAAGGTCTGTGGAAGGCTCGCCCCAATAAGATGCCCAAGCCCCGAACAAATGACCCAGCTTGCATAGGAAACTGATATGAGCCCAAGCATATACCCGCTTGTTACCTTTTCTTCACGCACAGCGGCAACTGAAAAGGTTTCATCTGTAATCCCAAATGCTAAAATCACCTTGTTGGCTGCCTGTTCATCTTCCCACTTTTCATTAAGAGAGGTAGACATCAAAAAGTGCCTGATATTCACTATAAAAGTTGTTAGGACAATTTCAAATATGCCTGTCCCAAGTGTAAGCAGGCTCAGGGATATGTACTGTGCTGCCCCGGCAAATACCAGTAAACTCATTAAAACTGTTTCCCCTATTGTAAGGCCGGTTGTTTTGGCAAGCAGCCCAAATGTTAAAGCAATGGGTGCATATCCTATCGCGATACTGATTCCCGCCTGCACCCCTTTTCTAATTTCACCGGAAGGCTTGCCGACTGCAAGTTCTGCCATGATGCTCACCGCCTAAAAAATATAATAAAAGGTTCTAAAAATTATACTATAATAGACTTAAAATTAGAAGAATATGTTATTGGATTAATGCCGCTTGAACAAAAAATCCGAACAAGGCAAAAACCTTGTCCGGTCCACACGTCTAAATAAGAATCGCCTTGTCGCTGTTCATTTTCTCTCCGCGGATTTTCTGGAATTCCTCCAGCAGTTTTTCCACTGTCAAATCTTTCTTCTCTTCCTCATTTGTTTCAAAAATGATCTGGCCTTTATCCATCATGATCAGCCTATTTCCCAGGTCAAGAGCCTGCTGCATATTGTGGGTTACCATTAATGTGGTAAGATTATATTTTTCCACAATCTCTTTCGTGAGGCTGGTAATTAATTCTGCACGAGCCGGGTCCAAGGCAGCGGTATGTTCGTCCAAAAGTAATATTTTAGGCTCTGTGAATGTCGCCATCAGAAGGGAGAGCGCCTGCCGTTCTCCACCTGACAGCAATCCAACTTTTGCTGAAAGTCTATTTTCCAATCCCAGATGAAGCATTTCCAGATGACTCTGGAAAAAGTCACGCCGTTTCCTGGAAACCCCTTTGCGAAGTCCGCGCGCCGCAGTTCTCGCATAAGCAATGGCCAGATTTTCCTCTATCGTCATAGCAGGGGCTGTTCCAGCCATCGGATCCTGGAAAACACGTCCAATCAGCCTGGATCTTTTATGTTCCTTAACGAGAGTGACATCCTTTCCATCAACCAGCACTTCTCCCATATCAGGAACCAATTTGCCAGAAATCATATTCATAAGAGTGGATTTTCCCGCTCCATTACTGCCGATAACCGTCATGAAGTCCCCTGGTTTCAGGTGAAGATGGATTTTGTGGAGAGCTGTTTTTTCATCTGGTGTTCCTTCATTAAACACTTTATGAATCTGATTTAATTGCAGCAAATTGTTCACCACTTTTCCCATAAGCATTCGTTTTTTTCGCTTCTGCCAATCTCCTGCGCTTTCTCTGCTTCTCCTTCTGCTGCTGAAAAAGCTTGGGCAGAATCAGCGCACCAATCACGATTACTGCAGTGATCAGCTTCATATCTCCTGTTTCAAGGAATTCCACTCTCAATGCAAGAGTTACGATAATCCGATATAGAATGGCTCCTCCGATGACAGCCAGTGTAGCTCTGACAATTGTTTTTGCACCGAAAATTGCTTCTCCGATGATTACGGATGCAAGCCCGATGATGATCATCCCGATTCCCATTCCGACATCACTGAATCCGTTATACTGTGCCACTAAGGCTCCTGAAAATGCCACCAGTGCGTTTGAAATACCCAAGCCGGCTATCTTCAGGAGGTCTGTGTCAGCAGAAAAGCTGCGGATCATCGTCTCATTGTCTCCTGTCGCCCGTATAGCCAATCCAATATCTGTCTTTAAAAACAGATCAATCAGTACCTTAACAGCAAATGCCAAAACCAGCATAAGAAATAGAATCCCCCAGGTTTTAGGAACAAAACTCATTCCCAGTGCCCCAAACAGGCTTTGGATAGCCTGATCAATCCCAAGCCCCTGCCAGAATGCTGTAAGCTTTGTGATGGCCGTTTCCTCAGACAGCAGAGGAACATTTGACTTGCCCATAATCCGGAGATTGATAGAATATAATGCAATCATCATTAAAATACCTGACAGCAGGGCATTTATCTTGCCTTTTGTATGGAGCAGCCCAGTGAAGCAGCCGGCGACAAAGCCTGCAAGCATAGCTGCCATTGTTGCCAAAAAAGGATTGTATCCTCCTACTATCATGACAGCTGCTACAGATGCGCCCGTTACAAAGCTTCCATCCACCGTCAGATCGGGGAAATCTAAAATTCTGAATGAGAGGTAAACGCCCAGCGCCATTAAGGCATATATCGCACCTGCTTCAATGGAGCCAAAGATGGCAGTTGGCATAGTAATCTTCCTTTCTTTTAGAAAAAGCTCTAATAATTTACTGACACTACTCCACAAACTCAGCTAGCCCGTTCCAACCCTCTTTTAAGTCAATACCCATTTCTTCTGCAGCCTTTTTATTGATTACCAGCTTTAGATTCTGAGGATATTGGACAGGCAGTTCGGATGGCTTCTTGCCTTCTTTTAGGATTTTTGCCGCCATTTCCCCGGCTTCATATCCAATATCTTCATAGTCAAATCCGTAAGCAGCAAAGCCCCCGCGTTTAACAGAATCCAGCTCTCCCACGAAAAGCGGGATATCATTGTCGTTTGAAACCTGAATAACGGATTCCAAAGCGGAAACGACTGTATTATCCGTAATAATATAGATGGCATCTGCTTTTCCGACAAGTGATTCAGCAGCCTGCTTCACTTCGGAAGAATTAGATACGGTAGCTTCGGCCAATTTCATATCTGTACCTGACAGGGCTTCCTTCACCTTTTCAATCTGCACCTCTGAATTTTGTTCTCCGGAATTGTAAATAACACCCACCGTTTCGGCCTCAAACTGTTCATCTATAAATTTAACCATGTTGGGTATCGCATCAGGATGCGCATCTGTTGTTCCAGTTATATTTCCTTCTGGAGATTCTATTGATTTTACTAATTGTGCTCCCACTGGATCAGTTACTGAAGTAAATACAATTGGTATATCCTTCGTTGCATTGAGTGCACTTAATGCACTGGGGGTAGAGTTGGCAAAGATCAGGTCTACTCCATCTCCGGCAAAATTATTGGCAATGGATTGATTATTATTCTGGTCCCCCTGCGCAATCTGGACATCATAGCTTGCTTCAATGCCTGAATCCTCTAATGCCTTTTTAAAACCTTCCAGTGCCGCATCTAACGAAGGATGCTCGACAATCTGAGTAACTCCTATATTGATTGACTCTCCCTTTTCTTTATCCGCAGAGCCGTCTTCCCCATTTGTACTTTCACTTCCGCAGCCGCTTAGCAGTAAAGTTCCTATAAGACCTGCCGCAGCTATAGCTTTAAATGTTTTTACTCTCTCTAACATACTGGTTGAGCCCCCTTTTATCTCTATCCTTTCACTTTATTACTTTTATGCTTTTATGCTTTTATTCACTAAATTATATAGTCAATAGCTGTACGATTCAAGAGATTTTTTAACAATTTTCAAAAAATTAATTATATTAATAAAAAAACACCGCCAAAAATGCTGCGGTGTCTCATAATGCTTATTTATTTTATTTCCCTTTAAACTCAGGTTTTCTTTTTTCGGCAAAAGCTGAAAGTGCTTCAACTCTATCTTCCGTCGGGATAATAACTTCGTATGCCTTTCTTTCAATCTGCAGCCCGGTCTGCAAATCAACGCCCATGCCATGCTTTACAGCAAATTTAGCCTGCTGAAGGGCAAGTGGTCCATTGTTAAGCATTTGTCCGGCAAATTCAAAACAATCATTTAAGAGATTATCCTTTTCAGCCACTTTAGTAAGGATGCCGTAAGCAAGTGCTTCTTCAGAAGTTAGCCTTTTTGCAGTCAAAATTAATTCAAGGGCTTTAGCCTGGCCAATCAGTCTTGGCAGCCTCTGTGTGCCGCCTGCACCAGGTATGATGGCTAAGCTTGTTTCTGTGAGTCCCATGGAAGTGCCGGAAACTGCAATGCGGAAGTCGCAGGATAGTGCCAATTCCATCCCGCCACCGAACGCAAAACCGTTTATAGCAGCGATAGTAGGCTGCGGAAGCTGATCAACCAGGGAGAATACCTCACCTATTTTATATACATTTCTGCGTACTTCCACGTCAGTTAGTGTCCTGCGCTCTTTAAGATCCGCTCCGACGCTGAAAGCTTTTTCTCCAGCCCCTGTAAAAATAACAACACGAACATCAGGACTGGTGCGCAGTTTTTCAACTGATTCCTGGAGCTCCGACAAAGTTTCATAATTAAAAGCATTCATTGCATCAGGGCGGTTAATCGTCACTACCGCAATATGACCTTTTTTTTCAACTGCAATAGAACTCATATGTATCTCTCCTCTTTCTTTTGCTATCTAATAATTCGATAAATTTCGCGAAAACCCTTTCAGATTTAGCTATTCAAATGAAGAATAGAAAAGGACAGACAAATGCCATGCCTGCCCTTAAAAGCCTATTTAGCCTGAAGAACCTGATTCTTCAATGCCCTTCGTAAGATTTTGCCAGTTGTATTCTTTGGAAGCTCCTCTAAAAATTCGATCGATGAAGGCACTTTATATCTGGCCAGATGCTCTGCACAGTATGCAAGCAGCAATTCTTCTGTCAGCTGGGGATTATTTGTTACTACATAACACTTTACCGCTTCACCCAGATTCGGGTCAGGCACGCCCAATACAGCAGCTTCTACAACCTGCCCGTGATTATAAAGCACCTCTTCTACTTCCCGCGGATACACATTATAGCCGCCGACTAAAATAAGATCCTTTTTACGGTCAACGATATAAAAATAGCCTTCCTCATCCCTTTTTGCAAGGTCCCCTGTATAAAGCCAGCCATCACGGATTGTGGCGGCGGTTTCTTCCGGCAGCTTGTAGTACCCCTTCATTACGTTTGGCCCGCGTACGATCAATTCACCAACTTCGCCTACAGAAACTTCCTCGCCCAATTCATTTACGACTTTATTCTCAACGTTCATAATGGATTGTCCGATCGATCCTGCTTTACGCGGTTTATCAAGCGGATTGAAGCATGTAACCGGAGAAGCTTCTGAAAGACCGTATCCTTCCGAAACAATAACATTGAATTTCTTCTCAAAACCATGGAGAAGCGCAACCGGCATGGCAGCACCACCTGATATGCACAGCCTTAATGATTTCAGATCTTCCGGATTGCCATCTTCATATTGAAGAAGGAAATTGTACATAGTCGGAACCCCGGCAAAAACAGTAGGTTCATATTTTTTGGCTAGCCTGAAAATCTCTTTCGGGCTGAATTTTGGATCTATTAAAATGGTAGCCCCATTCATCAGAGGTGCATTGAGAGCAACCGTTAAACAGAACACATGGAACATAGGCAGAGTAGTAATAACCCGGTCATTCTCATTCATGTGTAAATAGTCACTGACATCCTTTGCATTGCTGTAGAGGTTTTTATGTGTAAGCATGGCACCTTTTGGCTTTCCTGTCGTACCGGATGTATATAGGATAACGGCTGTTTCATCTTCTTCGAGTTCAGGGCCTTTAAACCCAATATCTCCTGAAGCAATTAATTGTGTAAACGATTTCATTTTTGAAAAAGCAGATAATGCAGCCAGATTCTGTTCTGAAGCTTGTCCCTGGGGTGTTTCACAAATAATATAGTTTTCCACCTTTGGAAGCGCCTGATGCATCTTCTCAATTAACGGCACTAATAGATCAAGCGTGACAACCGCTTTTACATCACCATTATTTACAATGTAGCCGATTTCATCAGGTGTATAAATTGGGTTGATCGGTATAACAGTTGCTCCAAGCCGCAATGCTCCATGCAGGCCGATGACAAAATGCGGTGAATTCCCCAGTAAAAGAGCAATATGATCTCCTTTTTTCACTCCCAGCTTTGAAAGCCCATCCGCAAATTTGGTTACAGCACCATCAAGCTCCGCGTACGTACTGGACTGATCCATAAAATAATAGGCAGTCTTATCGCCCATCTTAATCGCCGTTTCATGCAGCTGCTCTGTTAAATTCATTTACACTCCCCCTATAATGAATGAATAGTCATTCATTTTTATTAAATAAATTTTCTAAATATATTATATTGAAAGAAATTTTTGTATTCAAGTAGGAAAGCGAATCTTTCACAATTTCTTTTTTCAGAGTGACTGGCTCGCAAGACCTTATATAAGAATAAGAAAAGCCGGCATTATGCCAGCTCTCTCTTATTAATACACCAGGTTGACAAATTCTTCTTTCGTCACATTTCCGAAATAATGCTTAATTTCCACTTCTTCGAGAGCCTTTTCAATCTCTGACTTTTCATAGCGAATTCCTGTCAGCTTGTTTTCTATTTCACTAACATCGCCAACCCCAAAGAAGTCCCCGTATATTTTGCATCCCTCAATTTTTCCTTTTGTGACATTAAGTCTGATGTCAATTTGACCAACAGGGAAGCGATGAGAATGCTGAAGATCAAATTTAGGTGATCTTCCATAGTTCCAATCCCAGTTTTGATAACGCTCCCTGGACAGCTGGTGAATTCGTTCCCAGTCCTCATCCGTAAGCTTGTACTCCGGAATTTCATCTAAATCTCCAAAAATATTTTTTAGAAGCAAAGTGCGAAATTCTTCAATCGTGATTTTTTCACCCAGGAACTCCGAGATATTAGCAACCCGGCTTCGAATTGATTTAATGCCCTTTGATTCAATTTTATCTTTTTTTACCTTAAGCGCTGAAACAACACTTTCAATTTCGGAATCAAACAAGAGGGTGCCATGGCTAAACATTCTCCCTTTGGTGGAAAACTGGGCATTCCCGGATATTTTTCTTCCTTCTGCCATCAGATCATTCCGGCCGCTTAATTCAGCATTCACACCAAGCTTCTGCAAAGCTTCTGTAACTGGTTCGGTAAACTTTTGGAAGTTGTGAAAGCTATCACCATCATCTTTTGTAATAAAACTGAAGTTGAGATTGCCTAAATCATGATAAACGGCCCCACCTCCAGATAGCCTTCTGACAACATGTATGCCATTATCCTCAACGTATTCCGTATTAATCTCTTCCACCGTATTCTGGTTTTTTCCGATAATAATGGAAGGTTCATTAATATAAAACAGCAAATAGGTTTCTTCAATATCAAGATTCTTTAGTGCATATTCCTCAATAGCAAGGTTAATTCTGGGATCTGTGATTCCCTGGTTGTCGATAAATAGCATCAGTTTTCCTCCTTAAAAAATATGAGACCATTGGTAATCGGCTATAGAAATAGGACCGGCATATTTAGTCGCTGCCTCCTCCTTCAGCTTTCGAAGTTCACCATAATGAGGCAAATGTGTCAGCAGCAGATTATTCACCTTTGCAATGCTTGCCAATGTTCCAGCATCCAGGCTTGTCATATGCCCTGCATTTTTCCCGTTCTGATGACCATAAAAATTACACTCGCAAACTAATAGATCAGCATTTTCGCTAAATGCCACCAGCTCTTCTTTATAAGAAGTATCTGCCGTGTAAACAAGTGATTTGCCGTCTGCTTCAATTCTCATTGCATAACATGGCACAGGATGATTGGTTTTCATAAAGCGGATTTGAAATGGCCCTGCTGTGAGAGTGCCTTCAGGATCATAGGCAACTCCTTTTGTAATATCCTTATATGTAAGTTTGGCAAATTCAGGCTGGTCGAAAGAATGTCCATAAATCGGGAGTGCAGCTGTTTTCTTGCCCAGGAAGCCCTGAATGAGCCTTGCATGCTGCAGCACTCCTATATCCGCAATATGATCTGGATGGTAATGCGAGATAATCAGCCCATCTAAGTCTTCTGGCTGAAAAAAATTCTGCATTTTTGAAAGCACGCCGCTTCCGCAGTCGACCAGCAAATGAAATCCTTCATGCTCAAGCAAATACCCGGAACTGGCCCCATTTGCTTTAGGATATCCGCCCCAGCTGCCGATTACAGTTAACTTCATCACAAATTCCCTCCTACTATAACTGGATAACCTGGTTTTCCTATGTCCAATATACTCGATTATGCCTATTTTTTCACTTTTTTAAAATTGTATTGAAACAGATGTTGACATGAAATTTCTGTTATAATACAATGAACTTAAATAATCAAACTATTTAGAACAAAAACACAAATCAGGAGGCTTCAATATGATTCAAAACATTATGGAGTTTTTTAGAAACCTGCCGGCAAAGCAATGTTCAGAATGCGGGAAGTCGATCGACGAACAGCATGAATGCTACGGAAACAAGTGCGAAAAATGCATGGGAATGACAGATTTATAGAATAATATATTTAAAGCCAGCCCACACAGGGCTGGCTTTGCTTTTATTTGGTCTGCTCTGCAGCAGCTGCAAATTTTTTCTTGTGCATGGCAGTAAAGTAGACAAAGGATCCTGCAATGAACAAGGCTCCAAAGCTCAGGAGAATTGCCGCATTCTCCCACATAAAATCAAAATTGCCGCTTGAAATGACTGCCTTAAAACCGGAAACTGAATAGGTCATAGGCAAATATGAACTGATTGGCTGAAGTGCATTAGGAATCAGCTCAAGCGGAAAAGTACCGGCACTCGTTGTCAGCTGGAGTATTAAAATAATAATTGCAACAAACCGGCCTGGGTCACCCATGACAGTAACAAAGAATTGAATAAGCGCTATGAAAGTCAAACTGGTCAGGATTGTAAACAGAAGAAACAATGGTACACTCTGCACTTCCAGGCCAAGTCCCAGCAATAGGATCACCGCTGCAATAAGACCTTGAATAATGCCTATTCCTGCAAGGATTCCGAACTTGCTTGCAAACCAGCTGAATCCTGAGCGCGGAACGCCAGCCGGTTCCCTAAGCGGGAATACAATGGAAAGCAGCAGAGCTCCAACAAAAAGACCAAGAGACAGAAAATAAGGTGCAAATCCTGTACCGTAGTTTGGAACTTCAGTAACCTTCTCATTATCTATTTCTACCGGATTTGCCATCATGTTATAAGTTTTATCACTGGCATTTACTGATGAAGCATTTTCAGCGCCATCAGCTAATTTATTTGCTAACTCAGACGATCCTTCATAAATTTGTGAATTACCCTCAGCAACTTTGCCTGCACCAGCTTCAAGCTGCTTCGAGCCGTCTGCAAATGCAGCTGAACCTTGTGTCAGTTTGCCAAGACCGCCTGACAAATCTGCTGCACCGCCTGCAAGCCTTTCTGCTCCGGCCTGTGCTTCACCAAACTTCTGAGCAAATGTTTCCATTCCCGCATCGAAATCTTTATGGCCCTGTACCAGCTTAAGAGAGCCATTTTCCAGCTCGGCTGTTCCCTGGGCAAGCTGATTTATTCCCTGCTGGAGCTGCTGCTGTCCTGCCTTTAACTGCCCCATTCTTTGGGACAATTCGGCTCCTCCACTAGATAGTTTGCCGGCTGATTCGGCAAGCTGGGCTGATCCGGTTTTCAGCTGTGCAAGTGCAGTCTGAAGCTCAGCCTTTTCAGGAGAACCTTCTGGAAGCTGCGATAAGATGCTCTGCAGCCTTTGTTCTAAAAGAGCAGTGCCTCCGCTGAGTTTTTGCGCTTCCGTCTGCCATTGCTCCAGAGATGAAGATAATGTGTTTGCTCCATTTTCAAGCTGTTCGGTTCCATCGATCATAACTGGAAGTTTTTCTTTTACCGTTAAGATTCCTTCTTTTGTTTGTGTAACACCTGCAGAAAGATCTTCACTTCCTGACTCTAGCTGACCAGAAGCATTTCTCAATTCCGATTGGCCTCCTGCAAGTTTGCCTAAACCTTCTGAAAGAGATGTAGCTCCTTCTGCTATTTCCATAGAACCCTTGCTTGCTGTGCTTACGCCGTTATTGAACTCAATGGATTTATCGGCCAAAAGCTCAAGTTTCTCATGCAAGGTTCTGGAGCCGTCCTTTAGATCAGCTGCTCCTTCACTGATTTGAAGGGCACCATCACTTGCCTGTCCAATGCCATCTGCAAGTTCCCCTACCTTATCAAACATGGTTTCTGCATATGTTTCAGTTACTTTTTCTGACAGTGACGCTTTAATTTTTTCAACAGCTGTCCCGCCAATTTGAGCAGACAAGAAATTATAGCTCTCATTTGGAACGTAAATCAGATTCATTTTCTGCGGTTTGTCTTCCAGCAGAGTGGTAGCATTCTTGGAAAAGTCCTTAGGAATTTCAACCAGCATATAGTATTGCTGATCATTTAGATCCTTGTATGCCTCTTCTTTATCAACAAATTGAAAGTTAAAGTCCTTGCTTTCCTTTAAATTATCAACAAGATCATTGCCCAGGTGCAATTCATTTCCTTCCAATACAGCACCGGCATCTTCATTAACGATGGCAACCGGGAGATCATCTAAATGATCGTATGGATCCCAGAATGCCCACAGGAACATTCCACTGTATAAAACCGGAATAAACATGACTGCTATAATCGGAATCAGCAGCTTTTTGTTTTTTATTATGGCTGAAAACTCCTTAAGGAAAAGTTTGCTTTTCACCGTAAATCCCTCCAAATTACTTTTTGACCAATTTTCTCATTTGGTCATTTTTCTGAAAAAATAGAGGACTATCTAGTTCGATAATCCTTTCATAATGTATTGTTCAAATAGAAGAGCTATTTTTTCTTTTTCCAGTGGTTCATGACGCTGTTCCCAATCAAAAATAAGTGCAATATAAAGCTTAAGCATGACAAAGGAAGTCAGTTCCGGATCGCATTCCCGGATTTCTCCTCTTTCAATGGCAAGTGTAACTTTATCTTTTACATATTTAATTATCGCATCCTCCACTTTCCCAATCACCTCCGTAACAGCAGGAGTGCCCATTTCCTTTGCTTCCTGGAAAAGCTTTATTGTCAGCTGATGCTTCATGCGGAATTCAAGTATTTTATACAATCCCCGATGAACATTTTTGTGAAATGGCAAAGAAGGATCAAGCGCTTCATCGGCTGCATTTTTCATTTCCGTGATAAGCGTATGGATAATTTCATCAAACAGCTCTTCTTTATTTTTAAAGAAATTATAGATAGTGCCTTTTCCAACATTCGCAAGCTTTGCAACCTGATCCATTGTGGTTGCTTTATAGCCGAAAAGAGAAAATGATTTTGTGGCTGCTTCAAGAATCTGCTGTTTCCGATCTGCTGACATAAACTCACCTCTTCGAAAATGACTAAATGAACAATTTGGTCATTAGTACAAAAAATAATTTATCATACTCTATTTGAAAAAGCAACCTGAAATGATGCCAATTTAAAAAGCTGTCACACACGGACAGCTTTTGGCTTGTTGAGTTGCAGGTATTCTAATGTATTTCGAACTGCTTCTTCTGCCTGATCTATGCAGTCTGGAACACCAAGACCTTCATACGAACTTCCTGCCAGAAAAATGCCCGGGAGTTCATCCTGCGCCTGTTTCTTTGCCAGTCCGACGCGTTCTTTATGTCCAACGGTATACTGAGGCATAGAATCCTTCCATCTTGTTACATAACTAAATTCAGGATTCATATTAATATTCATCGTTTTATTTAAGTCATCAAGCACAACTTTAACAATTTGATCATCTGACAGATCCACAACTGCTTCATCACCGGCTTTGCCAACGTAACAGCGCAGAAGCACTTTTCCTTTTGGGGTAGAATGAGGCCATTTTTTATGTGTCCAGGTACAGGCAGTAATGGTGTAATCACTGTGGCGTGAAACAACAAAACCCGTTCCGTCTATATCCTTTTCAATCGCATCCTCTGGAAAAGCCAGAGCTACAGTTGCCACTGAAGTGGACGGCATTTCTTTAAACTGCTCAAAAAGTCCCCGGCCGGAGAAAATGCTGCACAAAGCATGGTGGGGAACAGCCATAACTATGCAATCTGCATTAAGGCTTTCTCCCCCATTCATTTCAAGGGTATAGCTTTCGCCATTCTTAATAACCGATTCAATGCGATGGCCTTTCAGAACAGTCCCGGGTTCAAGCTTGCTCTCGAGAGCATCGACAAGTGATTGAAGCCCTGATTTCAAAGTAAGGAACATACCTTCTTTGCTCTTGCTGTTTCCGGCTTGTTTCGGCTGAGAGCCTGTTGCCTTTTTCATTCCAAGAATTAAACTTCTATGTTTCTGCTCAACCTGATAAAACTGCGGGAAGGTGGCCATTAGGCTCAATTGATCAATATCGCCTGCATATATGCCAGAGAGAAGCGGTTCAATCAAGTTATCGACAACTTCGTCACCAAGCCTTCTTCTGAAAAAGGCACCAAGAGACTGATCAGTGGAAGGATTGGAGCGAGGCAGCACAAAATCAGCCGCTGCTCTTGCCTTTCCTGCGGGAGAGAATAAGCCGGTTGTAATAAAAGGAGCAATTTGTGTCGGAATTCCCATGATGGATCCGCCAGGCATTGGATATAGACGCTGCCTTACAAGTACATAGGATTTGCCGGATGTATTCCTCACAAGTTCCTTTTCCAGGCCTGCTTCCCTGGCAAGACGCGTTGCACTTTGCTTGCGGGCCAAAAAGGAATCTGGCCCTCTTTCGATCACAAAACCGTCTCGTATTATTGTTTGAATCTTGCCCCCAAGGCGATGTGAAGCCTCTATGAGCTTAACGTCCAGAGCCAAGCCCTTTTCTTTAGCTTCCTTCTGCAGATAGTAAGCTGCAGCAAGACCCGTAATTCCTCCTCCGGCAACAATAACTTTCTGTCTCTCTCCCTGCACGGTAAATCGCCTTCTTTTCTAATTTTTTGCATTATCGCAGTCTAACAGGCAGCAAGCCCCACTGAGTGAAGCTCCGCTTTATCTATTCAGCAATTTAAAAATGGCATCTGACATTGCATCAATAAACTCAGGCTGAGAATTCGGCATTTCAGGGCGGTAATAGCTTGCTCCCAGCTCATCAGTGACAACTTTGCATTCATAATCGTTATCGTACAGCACTTCAAGATGATCCGACACAAAACCTACAGGTGTGTACACGAATGCTTTGTAGCCTTTATTTTCATAAAGATCTCTTGTCAAATCCTGCACATCAGGCCCAAGCCATGGCTCAGGTGTGTTTCCTGCACTTTGCCAGCCGACAGCATAGTTGTTGACACCAGCCTGTTCGGCTATGAGGTCAGCTGTTTCCTGCAGCTGGTGCGGATATGGATCTCCGGATTGCAGGATTTTTTCCGGCAAACTATGTGCAGAAACAATTAACACTGCAGAATCTTTTTCGTCAGCAGGCATTTTATCGAAGGTTTCTTTTACCCGATCAGCCCAATATTTAATAAACTTAGGCTCTTTATACCAGCTTTCAACTGACGTTATTTCAAGGCCGCCAAGCTTTTCAGCCTCTTCCTTGGCTCGGCCGTTATATGATTTCACGCTGAAGGTTGAGAAATGAGGTGCAAGAACAATGCTTACAGCTTCCTCAATCCCATCTTCATGCATTTGTTTAACCGCATCTTCTATGAAAGGTTCAATATGCTTCAATCCAATATACATTTTGAATTCATACTCGTCCTGAATTTCATTTAAATGCTGCTCAAGCTTTTCAGCCTGATCTTTAGTAATTTCTGCAAGCGGCGATATTCCGCCGATCGCTTCATACCTGCTTCTTAAATCTTCAAGCATTTCCTCAGAAGGCTTTCTTCCTCTGCGGATATGTGTATAGTAACGCTCAATGTCTTCTTCCTTATAGGGAGTTCCATAAGCCATTACAAGTAAACCCATTCTTTTTTTACCCATGTCATCCACCTCAAATTCTGTCTCCAGTTTTTATTGTGCCAAAAAACAAATCGATTACCAAAACTAATGCTCATAGCAATATGCAAGTGCAGCCTGCTATCGCTTTAAGCCAGCCGGAGGCTACTTGCTTAATTTTGAGGCAGAGTATTCGTGAATAAAAGCAGTCAATTTCTTTAATGTATCAGGATTAACCTCTGGGAAAACACCGTGTCCAAGGTTGAAAATATAACCCGGCTGAGCCATTCCCTGATCAAGAATAGCTTTTGCTTTTTCCTCGATAACCTCCCAAGGGGCAAGGAGAATCGCAGGGTCAAGATTACCCTGAACTGTTTTGGTGATGCCTTTTGCCCTGGCTTCCTGAATCGGAAGTCTCCAATCAAGCCCCACTACATCGAGCGGCAGATCATGCCACTCCAGTGCAAGATGGCTTGCGCCTACACCGAACATGATCAGAGGAACATTCTCTTCTTTCAGGGCAGAGAAAATGCGATTCATTACCGGCTTGATAAAATAGCGGTAATCTTCCACATTCAAGGCACCAACCCATGAATCGAAAATCTGGATGGCTTTTGCACCTGCTTTGACTTGGGACTTCACGTAGGTAATAGTCATTTCTCCAAGCTTATCCATTAATGCAAACCAGGCTTCAGGCTCTGCATACATAAATGCTTTTGTTTTGTTGTAATTCTTTGATGGACCGCCTTCAATCATATAACTGGCAAGAGTAAACGGAGCACCTGCAAAACCGATAAGAGGAACAGTCAGCTGTTCTTGAGTAAGAAGCTTAATAGTATCCAGGACATATGGAACATCCTCTTCCGGATTGATTTCACCAAGCTTCTCTACGTCTGCTTTGGAACGGATTGGATTTGATATAACAGGGCCGATTCCTGATTTAATTTCCACATCCACCCCAATGGCTGGAAGCGGTGACATAATGTCTTTATAAAGAATGGCAGCATCATTGTTATACTGCTCTACCGGCAGCCTTGTTACATAAGCACAAAGCTCAGGCTGGTGTGTAATTTCGAATAGGGAGTACTTTTCTTTAATTGCTCTATACTCCGGCTGTGAGCGGCCGGCCTGGCGCATGTACCATACAGGAACATGCTCTGTCTGTTCTCCTCTTGCTGCTTTCAGAAATGTATCATTAAATGAGTTCGTCATTAAATTTTTATCCACCTTTCAAGACTTGTCTGCGTATTATTGTAATATATATGTAAGCAAATTAGAAATCTCGAATATCTATCCTTTATGACTATATCCTTTTTTCTCTGTTTTTGTATAGATATGAACACCAAATGTCAAAAAATTGACGTTTTTAACTGTTTAAATAAGGGAAAATTGAAGATTGTAAGGATATAAGCACAATATAAAAATATTTTAAATAATGAACACTATAAAAATTATCCAAGTGGAGTGAAAAAAATGAAGCTTTATATGGCCAGAGGAACTTACGATTTTTTGAAGAAAATAGAGGAAAAGCAACCCGATGAAAACATGGTTACAATGCAGAATACGGATAGTGCTTTATTAATTCATGAAACTTCAGGCGCCTCCATCTTTAAGGAGCCCCGTTCCTATGAAGTAATCGATTCTTCCGGAACCTTCTCGGGCGCAGGATTTGCCGTTCTGAATAATGTACCTGTTACAGATGAAGGCAGGCCGCTATTTGAGCACCGGCTGAAAAACAGGGCAGGGCTTATCGAAAATGTACCGGGATTTATGGCTATCCGTGTCCTTCGGCCTCTTGAATCCAACACATATGTCACCCTGACTCTATGGCAGGATGAAAAGTCATTTAAAAACTGGCAGAATTCCAAAGCATATGAAAAAGCACATGAAAAGCGCGGAACGGAGAGCGGCATTGATAAGACACCGAACATTTTTTCCAGCGCACCATATATGACTCAATATTATATCCCTGAAGAAGAGTAACAAGAAGCATGCTGGACCTGGAAGTTCAATTGTATCTTTCTTATTGTAAAAAAGGATGAGCTATTACTACTCATCCTTTTTCCGCCTGTTTTTTTATAATTCCGTTTCGGTTGGCGTAAACGGCTGCCTGTGTACGGTCTGTAACGCCCAGTTTACTGAGGATATTGCTTACGTGGGTTTTGACGGTTTTGATGCCAATGAACAATTCCTCACTGATTTCCTGGTTTGTCATCCCTTCCCCAATGCAGAGCAGGACATCAAACTCCCTTTCAGTTAAATCATCATGAGGCTTTTTCTCTTTTTCTCTGAAACGGCTTACCATTTTCCCCGCAACCTTTGATTCAATGACAGGCTCACCCTGCGCAGCTTTCTTAATGGCATTCACAACTTCAGCAGCATTGGCCGTTTTCAGCATATAGCTGAAGGCACCCGCTTCAATGGCCGGAAAAACTTGTTCATCATCGTAAAAGCTGGTTATAATAATAATCCTGCACTCAGGGTAACTTTTTAAAATCTCCCTTGTCGCTTCAATTCCGTTCCCATTTTCCATCAGGAGATCCATCAAAACGATTTCCGGCCGCTCTTTCAGTACAAGCTTTACAGCTTCATTCCCACTGCCTGCTTCCCCAATGATCTCTATGCCGGACTCAGTAGCCAAATAAGAAATAATGCCCCTTCTTACCATTTCATGATCATCCACAACTGCTATCCTGATCATTTCAGCCTCTCCCCTTTTGCCGGAATTTTAATATCTATATAAGTTCCTTCGTTTTCTTTGGATCTTATTTTGAATATTCCGCCAACTTCTTCACAGCGTTCCCTCATAGTTTTCAGTCCGTATGAAGTGATTCTCTCTTTATGAGGATTAAACCCTTTTCCATTATCAGCAATAAAAAGAAAGATGTTATCATCCTCTTCCGTTAGGGTTACTCTGATCTTTCCTGCATCCGCATGACGGAGCACATTTGATAAAGCCTCCTGGACAATCCTGAATAAATGCTCTTCCGCTGCTTTAGAAATGTTTTCGATCTCATCAATACTTGCATGGAATTCAATGTTTGTCTTTGCCTTTAACTCCTGTATCAGCTTAATAATACCATCGCAAAGTCTGTCATTACTCAGCTGAACAGGCCTAAGATGGAGGAGAAGCGCTCTCATTTCCCCCTGGGCTTTCGCAGCGATTTCAGAGATTTCATTTAACTGTTCTCTCGCTTTATCACTATCCAAATCAAAAACTCTCAGGGCTGCTGAAGACATCATACTTAATGCGAAAAGCTGCTGGCTCACTACATCATGCAGATCCCTGGCCAGGCGCTGTCTTTCTTCCATTACAGCTGCTGAATGGGCTGTTTGTGCCAATGCAGACTTTTCATCGGCAAGCCGCTGCATGAAAAAAACCTGCTCCTGAATATTTTCGGCCAGCTGATTCAGTTCATCTGATATTAATCCTATTTCATCTTTTTCATAAGATTCCATCCGATCAGCATACTTGCCGCTTCTTAAGGTCGAAACAAATAATAAAATATCACCGAGCCGCCCTTTTATTAAGTAGCTGCCCTTGAGCCCAAAATAGGCACCCGTAAGGAGTAATACCGTTAAAACATACAAAAACAGCCAAAATGTGCTCTTAATAGTCAATGGTGATCCAGAATTATAAAATAGATAGACCTGCAATCCGACAAAAAAGATTAATGAACTTATAATGGCCATCATAATAAAGCTCTGCACAAACCAATACCTGATTCCGCTTTTTCTCATCTTATACCCCTATACTTTATCGATCCGAATGGATCCAATTTTTACTTGTACAGCGATTTTCAGCTTTCTGGATGCTTCATCATAACCAGGTGACTTATAGTCAAGGGTTCGATTGATGTCACTTGTCTTTTGATCAAATATGCGGATGTCTCCTATATTAATATTTGACTGGATCATTACCGGAATGTTTTCGGGGATGATCATTTTCACATCGCCAATCCACCCTCTCACAATGACAGGCGTCTCTTTCTCCGGGATGAAAGCTTTGCTGAAATCGATAAAATAATCACCGATCATTGTATATAAATCCATCGGCTCGAGAGACCAATTCGGCTGTTTAAAATCCACATCGCCAATTGAAAAGCCTCTTATATTTTTTAGCGGCTGAGGGCTTTCATATTTTGAGATATTAATGACTTTTTTCTCAGCTGCACCTTTGTCTTTCCCATAGATATCTGCCGGAAACTCCTGTTCAAAATGTATCTTTAAACGATCTTTTTTCAATAGAATATTAATGCCGATGAAAATAAGAAACAGGGGCCAGAGTTTCCAGATTTCCATAAACCTGAATTCAATTATTCCGAAACGATCAAGGATTAATAGCAATGAAAATACAATTAGAAATAACCCTGTAAACATCCCGCTCCGGCTTTTCTTCAGTATGTATGACAGCAGATAATAAAAACCGGCAGCCATCAGGATAAAGGGGTAAATTACGACAAAAACCTCTTTTATTTCCAAGGAAATGACACCTATGTTCATAAGAAGAAGCAAAACCCCAATAGCTGATAAAGTTATCGCGAAGATTATTTGATTAACGGACCTGTATCTCATAGGCTTTCCCTTCCCTCTTTTCTCCTATTCTTGTATTCGCTAGTGCAAAAACATTTTCCTCCTGTACATTCATTTTATCAGTCAGCAATTCTATTGAAACATCCCCCGGTGTGTTTCAGCCTCCTCCTCTGGACGGATTCAATTCATATCACCATTTATTTCATTCCATCATATTCTGTACTACATTCCGAATCGGGTGATTCGCCTAAACCGGCGCTTCTCTTATGGAATTTTGAAAGGGGGAAAATTAAGTGGGAGTTGAGTTAACAGCCATCCATTGGATATATGTTCTTTTTATTCTCTTCATCATTGGCTTCATGGTTATGAAGAGAGATACAACTCTTGTCTGTATTGCGGGCATCTTTTTAATTGCCATTACAGCTACCGGCTCCTTAAGCGGCTCAATCAGCAGTATTTTTAACAGCTTTATATTTGCGATAACAGAACTTCTTTCCACTATACTGGTCATTTCCATTATAGTGGCCATGAGCCGGACACTGACCACAACCGGAATTAATGATGTCATGATCTCTCCTTTTACCAGATTAATCAGAACACCGGCACTTGCCTACTGGACGATCGGAATTTTGATGATGGTCATCTCCTGGTTTTTTTGGCCATCTCCTGCTGTTGCCTTAATGGGGGCCGTCCTTCTTCCCGTAGCCATCCGGGTAGGATTACCTGCTCTGGGTGTGGCAATGGCCATGAACCTGTTCGGTCATGGCATCGCACTATCCGGAGATTTTATTATCCAGGCTGCCCCGAAGTTAACTGCCGACGCGGCAGGTCTTCCTGTAGGCGAGGTCATATCAGCCAGTGTTCCGCTTGTTATTATTATGGGTGCAGTCACGACTATAACCGCTTTTTATCTTATCAAGAGAGATATGAAAAGCGGCAAGCTGACTGCAGATACTGGGCTTACTGGGGATACACCAGCTGAACTTCAGGCTGATGCCAGTCAAAAACATCGGCTTTCACTTAAACAAAAACGTTTTTTTGCGTTATTAATTCCAATCTTATTTGCTGCTGATGTAACAGCCATGTTTGCGTTAGATCTTCAGGGCGGTGACGCAACCGCTTTGGTAGGCGGTACATCGATATTTATTCTCCTTCTGATAACGCTCGCTGCCCATCGGAATAGGGGCCTTGAAAAAACTACAGCCTATTTAGTTGAAGGCTTCCAATTTGGATTTAGAGTATTTGGTCCTGTCATTCCAATTGCAGCTTTCTTTTATCTGGGGGACGCTGGATTTTCTAAGATGATAGGAGACTTTTTGCCAAAGGGCTCTCATGGAATTGTTAATGATCTTGGAGTGGGGTTAGCATCTGTTGTCCCTTTAAGCAAAGAGGTAGGCGCCATTACACTGACTATCGTTGGAGCCATTACGGGGCTTGATGGTTCCGGTTTTTCCGGCATCTCACTTGCCGGCTCCATTGCAAATCTATTTGCGACAGCTATCGGCACAGGTGCGGCAACCTTAACGGCCCTCGGGCAGGTAGCTGCCATCTGGGTAGGCGGTGGCACTTTGGTTCCCTGGGCTCTTATACCTGCAGCCGCAATCTGCAATGTAGATGCTTTTGAACTGGCCCGACGGAACCTGCTTCCGGTCACAATTGGTTTAATCGTGACAACTATTGCAGCCATGTTCCTCATCTAAAACAACAAAGAGACTATCGGCGATAGTCTCTTTGGCTGTTAAGCTGATTCTCTCTTATATGATTTCCTTCTGAACATTGACTTTAAGGCCGCGTAAAGGGAAATTGATATGAATACCCAAATATAGCCTGCTGCAAATCCTGCTGCAATATCAGAAGGATAATGTACACCCATCACGATCCGGCTGATCCCCATTAAAAAAATCCAAATGCCGGCTATAATCCCCGCGATCCATTTCGCTGACGCTTTCTTCAGCTCGGTAATGATAAAATAGGCTATAATCGTATACAAAATCATCCCAATCATCGCGTGCCCGCTCGGAAAGCTGAGACTTGCCACATCAACCAGATGCTCCTGATCAGGGCGCGGCCTTCCAACAGACTCTTTAAGCCACTTATTTACTTCATTTCCCGCTGCAACAGCAAAAACAACAGCTGCCATCGCCTCATAATTCCTATACTTGAACCAAAGCAGCGCTAAGAAAGCCAATGTAATAATCCCTACACCGATTTTACTCCCCATATTGTCCATGGCTTCAAAAAATGGATGGGTGCTTTCAGAAAATAATCCTGTAAAGAATTTTGACAAATAACGGTCAAAATCAAGAGGTTGTCCGTTAGATACGGCAACAAGAAAATATAGAAAAATTGATGCGGATACAGTCAGGAAAAAATATGTCCATTTAGATTTAAGCATTTCCAATCCTACTAATACCTCCCATTTTGGTCTTAATTTATAGTATCATCTCTACTTCACTTTTATTATGGTAATTTTGCATAAAAAAACATTTTCCCTTTATCCCATTAAAGAATGTTATAATAATGGAAAAATTACATCGATAGGAGAGGAAATCATGTCTGAATCACTATTTAAAAAACTGGAAAGCTATTACGATGAAATGGTCTCCATCCGGCGCTATCTTCATCAGAATCCTGAAGTATCCTTTAAGGAAGAAAAGACCGCTCACTATATCAAAACCTTTTATGAAAATCTGGGAATTGAAGTCCGGAGCCATGTAGGGGGAAATGGAGTGGTTGCCAGAATTCATGGCAGCAAACCAGGAAAGACCATCGCTTTAAGAGCCGATTTTGATGCACTTCCGATCCAGGATGAAAAGGATGTCCCATATAAATCATTGATCCCTGGTGTAATGCATGCTTGCGGACATGATGGACACACGGCCACTTTACTTGTACTGGCGAAGGCGCTCAATGAACTTCGCGATGAATTAGAAGGTACATATGTAATGATTCACCAGCACGCCGAGGAATATGCCCCGGGCGGAGCAATTTCGATGATCAAAGATGGCTGCCTTGAGGGTGTCGATGCCATTTTTGGAACTCATCTGTGGGCATCAGAACCAACAGGGAAGATCCAATATCGGGTTGGCCCATTTATGGCGGCAGCAGACAGATTTGAAGTTACCATCCAAGGAAAAGGCGGGCACGGAGCACAGCCTCACAAAACGAAAGATGCAATAGTAACTGCCTCCCAGCTGGTTGTCAATCTTCAGCAAATCGTCAGCAGAAAAGTAAATCCAATTGACTCTGCTGTTGTAACAGTTGGTTCTTTCGTAGCTGATAACGCATTTAATGTAATTGCAGATAGAGCAAAATTGATTGGTACTGTCCGCACATTTAACGAGGATGTCCGCACTAATATCGAAGAGGAAATCGAGCGCATTGTCAAAGGAACATGCTACACAGCAGACAGTGACTATGAGTATCGGTTCCACAGAGGCTACCCTGCAGTTATAAATCATAAAAGGGAGACTGAATACCTGGCTGAACTGGCTGGGAAAATTGATGAAGTCAAATGGACAGAAGAGACAGACCCTGAAATGGGCGGTGAAGATTTCGCATACTATCTGCAGCATGTGAAAGGCACCTTCTTCTTTACCGGGGCAAGACCTGAAAATACATCAGAAAATTACCCGCACCACCACCCCAAATTTGATATTGATGAAAAAGCCATGCTAATCGCAGCAAAAACACTGGGAACAGCAGCTTTAAACTATCATAGCTATCAGGAAAGCAAGGACTCTGTAGAAGTAGGACAATAAGAAGAAATTCGAGTGTAAGTTAAAAACAGCCCCAAGCCTAATCAGGCCTTGGGGCTGTTTTTAATATCCGCAGACGATAAGCATTTTTAGCGGTTTCACCTAAGTGGTCAAGCAAATTATAGTTTGCATACGCCCCGACAGCAGCACCTATACCCGGCACCAGCTGGAGCATTTTGACAAAGTCGATATAATCCCGGTATTCCTGCTGAAATACCTTCCAGTCCATGTCACCCAATGTTTCTTTCCTGTCATCCCATTCTTCAACCAGCTTCAGCGTTTCTTTCCTTTTATCATCACTGGAAAAAGCGAGCTGAAAAACGTGGAGGAGAAACAGGCGTTCTTCATATTCATTTGTGTTAAATCCATAGATGGAAGCAGTTTCAAAAAGAAATTTCATCTTAATGCTCAGCAGTAATGGAAAATCAGCAATGCCAAGGAGAATTCCCCCTGCCCCGGTTCCTGCACCTTCGACAGCAGCTGTTTTGCGGTAAGCTGCAACCTTCTCTTCAAGCATGTGATCCATCATTTCCAGGCTGCGGCCGGCAGATTGTTTTTTTCTGGTGAGTGCATTTGATCCAATCAAAGTGGCCTTTACCATATTCTTTATGCTGTCTGTGATTATTTGATGAGCTTTTTCAGGTATTATACTATTTACCTTTGTTTGAGCTTTTTTGGAAAGGCGATTCAGCATACTGGAACGCTTGTTAATCCGTCTCTTCCATTCATCAATTTCTTTATATGCCTTTAATTCATACTCCTTCATTTTTCTACCTGCCTTTTTTCCAGGATGACTCTATATACGCACAAAAGACAGCAATAGTTTCATTTTAAGCACGGCTGCCAGACAGCCGTTTCTGAATATAGATATGAGTATATACGTATGCAAATAAAACTCCAACGGCTAAAGCCAATAGAGAGGCCAGCCATCCGCCATTTGCCAGTACAGCAAGCGATAAAAAGAATGCCTGAACATAAAGGATTCCTGTCAGCAGCTGTTTAAAGGACTTCTCCTGTACATTCCCTTTAACCGGATATAAATTCACCCACAGCTTATCCTGATGATGGTTCCATAAGGGCAGCAGCTGAAATCCGGTTAGGTACATGAATAACGGCACAAGCAGGATTTGTCCCATACCATAAGAAATTAAATAAATTGCTCCAGCACCAATAATGGTTAAACGAATGAATAAACCGAAGTAATCACCGGAACGGAGAAATGTACGGACATAAAGGTTTTTAAAAGTTGCATCCTGTTTAAATGGGATACCTGAAAGCAGCCAATCAAGCCACTTCCGTCTTTTTACGCGGTCTTTCAGCTTTGGAACATCTGTAAACATATTGGCCAGCCTGTAGAAGGATGTCATTCTTCTCTCTTCCTGATCAATCAAATATTCCCATTTCAGCCCTTTATCCCTGGATTTCATGGTAAAGAACAAATACAGCAGGATCAGCAGCACACCTGCTGCCAGCATAAAAATGGGGGAAGCACCGCTAAAAAGAAAATATAAAAACACAGCGTTAACAGCATAACGGACACATGCATCCAGTATGTGTACGCTTGTTTCGATATAATATTGTATCTTCCAACGTATCAGTAAATTGATCATTTTTAGAGTCAGCAGAATCAGCAGAAAGGGTAAAAACACTTTAAAATTGCCATCATTCACCGCTGCATACAAGGGCAATAAAACTCCCAGCCCCATAACAAGGAGATATGAATGTACAAAAAAGCTGACTGCCATCGAACGTCTGAAATAACCTGAAAGCCTGTCTTCAAGCGGCAGCAGAAAAATTTTATCTGCTTCAGAAAAAAATGTATAAATCGGGCTGTATGTAACCAGGAGAGCTAAGATGATTGCTATAACCGCAGCAGCAGGAAAATCACCGGGCAGGGTTTTTATCCACTCCTGATAATAAAAAGCTGCAGTTCCCAGAAGAAACACCATGACAATGACAATATGGCCATTAAAGATATAACGGAGATAGCGGGAAAGCTCTTTGACTGTCCTCCCGAATCTCTCCTTCCATAATTGTTTTTCTTCAAACATAATCTTCTTCCTTTGTGAGCTGGATATATAAATCATCTAGGGTTGCTCCCGGCATTGCAAATTGCTGCTGCAGCTCCGCTAAAGTTCCCTTCGCCCTTACTTTGCCTTCATGTAAAATCACAAAACGATCACAATACCTTTCAGCCGTCGCCAGAATATGGGTGGACATAAGAATGCCGGCACCGCTCTCTTTCATTTTCTTCATCAAATCGAGAAGTGACTGGATGCCAAGCGGGTCCAGACCTACAAATGGTTCATCAACAATGTATAATGACGGCTGCACCAAAAAAGCGCACATGATCATTACTTTCTGTTTCATCCCTTTAGAAAAATGAGCTGGAAACCATTTCAGCCTTTTTTCCATTCTGAATTCCTTCAGCAGTGTTTCTACTCTTTGTTTATACTCTGTTTCAGGCAGACCGTATGCCATGGCTGTAATACGCAAATGCTCTTCGAGTGTCAGTTCATCATACAAAATCGGGGTTTCCGGAACAAAAGTGAATTGCTTGCGATATCCTTCCTTATCCTTAAGGAATTGCATGCCATTAATCGATATTTCGCCCTCCTTCGGTTCCATTAAGCCAATTACATGTTTGATGGTCGTACTTTTTCCGGCTCCATTAAGGCCAATCAGGCCGACGATTTCATTTTCACCCACTTCAAAGGAGACATCCTTTAAGACCGGGTTTCTCGTATAGCCGCCGGTAACGTTTTTAATTTCAAGCAGCGCCATTCTCAACGTCCTTCCTACTATGTATAAGTCCATTGTAAAAAAAGCCAAAGTAAATTGTCCAGTTTGGGCAAAATTCCTGTATATAAATTTCGGGGCGGGACATTCTAATCTATGAAGGGGAAACAAATCATTTGAACATCATTCAGATGATCAAAACTTGAAATGAGGTGTCTGTCGCAGACAGTTTCCTTTCAGTATAAGCTTCAAACGTTCCTAATAAGGGGATGGTTGCATTGCACATGAAACCTGATGATCTTAAACACTTGATCGCTTTACCCGAAAGTGGTCACTAAGTCATTTTTAAATGAGGTGTTTGTTAAAGACTATCATCCATGCTTTATACGCCTGTAAAAGCTTATAAAGAAAATAAGGGGATGGTCCGATTGAACAAAGATCGATTTTCTCTAGATATGAACACAATTCATTCATAAATGAGGTGTTTGTTAAAGAGAATTTACCTGAAGTAGAAACGTACCAATAGAAGCTTCCCCTTCACGAAGGCAGGATTCCAAGCGGATCCTGCCTTTTATTTTATGGATAATACTATCCATCCACTTTTGCTTTTTTGTTTTTTGGAGGATATGGTAGAATTGTGAAAAAGAAATTTGGTTAGGAGCTGACATAATGAACGATTGTATTTTCTGTAAAATAATCAATGGCGAGATTCCTTCAGCCAAAGTTTTTGAAAATGACCATGTGATGGCATTTCTGGATATAAGCCAGGTCACAAAAGGGCATACACTTGTCATTCCGAAAGTACATAAAGAAAACTTGTATGAGATGGATGCTGAAACAGCCCGGAACTATTTCGAAGCTGTGCCGGAGATTGCCAGAGCCATCAAGGCCGAATTCGATCCAATTGGCCTGAATTTAATTAATAACAACGGTGAACACGCCGGGCAGACCGTTTTCCATTTCCACTCCCATCTTATTCCCCGTTATGGTGATGGAGATGGCTTAGGGGTTGTGTGGAAATCACATCAATCTGATTACTCAGCAACAGATCTCAAGGAAATCTCTGATGCCATAAAAAAACATCTATAACCCTTTGATCCTCCTGTTTCTGCAGGGAGGATTTTTTTCTCCAATTTTTCAAAATGTTCATTTTTTTCTCTGTACAAATCAATATAATTTGTTAACATATTAACTATCTTTATTTCTTCACAGCGTTATAGTGAATTGATTTTATATTTGGAGGGAGAAAAATGTACCGTGCTCTAAATTTTAATGCAGGCCCCGCAGCCCTGCCGGAAGAGGTATTAAAAGAAGCGGAAAAAAGTTTGCTGAACTTCGGCAATACAGGAATGGGCATTATGGAGTTGAGCCATAGAAGCAAGGAATATCAGGCAGTACATGATCAGGCAATCACACGCTTAAGAAGGCTGCTGGCCATCCCGGATGACTTTGAAGTGCTATTTATTCAGGGCGGGGCCAGTCTCCAGTTTTCCATGGTGCCGATGAATCTGCTGGGAAAAGACCAGGCAGCCCATTATGTTCTTAGTGGTTCCTGGTCAGAGAAAGCTTTAAAAGAAGCAGATAAAATTGGCGAAACTGTCATTTCTGCTTCCAGCAAGGATCAAAAATACAGCTTTATCCCCAAATTTAGTCAAGATGATATGCCGGACAATGCTGCCTATCTTCATATTACCAGCAACAATACAATTTACGGCACACAATGGCAAATCTTTCCTTCAAATAAAAAAACACCATTAGTAGCAGATATGTCAAGCGATATTTTAAGCCGTCCTTTGAAAGTAGACCAATTTGATTTGATCTATGCCGGTGCCCAGAAAAATCTCGGCCCTTCCGGTGTAACAGTAGTCATTATCCGAAAAGAACTATTAAAAAGATCTTCTGAAACGCTCCCTGTAATGCTGAATTACAATACATTTGCCAATAACAACTCTTTATATAACACACCTCCTACTCTTTCAATCTATTTACTGTCACTTGTGCTTCAGTGGGCAGAGCAGATAGGCGGCCTTGAGCAGATTGAAAAGGCCAATGAGAAGAAGGCAAAAATGCTCTATGATGTTATTGATGAAAGTGAAGGCTTTTACATAGGGCATGCCCATAAAAACAGCAGGTCCCGTATGAATGTTACTTTTAATCTTCACAGCGAAGATCTCTCCAGGGAATTTCAGAAACAGGCAAAAGAAGCAGGATTCGTCGGGCTTGGGGGGCACCGTTCTATTGGCGGCTGCCGCGCATCCATTTACAATGCTGTGCCAGAGCACCATGTTGAAAAGCTGGCCGCCTTTATGAAAGCTTTTAAAAATAATAATTAAAAAATATAGCACCTTTGAATTCCAGTGATATATGTTATAATGAGTTAAAGTTTTTCGCTGCAGGCAAAGAGTGCACTGCAGGAGAGACGACAGAGAATAGCAGAGGAGAGATGAGAATTGAATACAAAAAATTTAGTGGCCTTATCCCTATTGGTCGGGATGGGCGCAGTGCTTCATGCCGTTGTTCCAGGGTTCTTTCTCGGAATGAAACCGGACATGATGCTTACCATGATGTTTTTAGGAATAATCCTTTTTCCAGACACCAGAAGCGTTTTGCTTTTAGGTTTAGTCACAGGCCTGATTTCCGGATTTACCACAACCTTTCCTGGAGGATTAATCCCGAATATCATTGATAAGCCGGTTACTGCATTCACCTTTTTCGCCTTGTTCCTGATCGTAAAGAAATTCAGGAAGAATATCGTCAGTGCAGCTGTCTTAACAGCAGCAGGAACAATTGTATCCGGAATAGTGTTTTTAACTTCGGCATACCTGATTGTCGGACTGCCGGGGCCTTTCACTGCATTATTTGCAGCAGTTGTACTTCCTGCAGCTGCAGTTAACACCGCTGCAATGGTAATCCTTTATCCTGTAGCACAATCAATCGCAAACAGAACGAAGCTGACTAAAGTGACGATCAGCCAATAATTATACAGAAAGCCCGCAAATAAGCGGGCTTTTTTATTTGAAAACTATTTAGAAACTGCCGACAATCAGACCCAGCAGGAACAAAAACGCCCCGCCTGCCGCTAAAGCAGCCGCCCTTTTTTTTAGAACATATTTCGGAGGATAGACTCCGGGTTTCTTTATTGAAAGGAAAAAATGGATACCTCCTAAAAACAGCACCACACTTAATGCAAAAATTCCCGCCGCTGCACCGGACAACATGCCTCCCCCTTTCGTAAAATACTTCTTCTATTGAATTGTATGCCTGTTTGCCGTGAGCTATGAGGATATGGTTTACTCTTATATGTTTTGTGATATAGATATAAATAGAACACTTTTCATTTTCAGCTTTAGAAAAATGAAGATTGTAGTAAAATAGACATATAAATAAGATTCTGAGGTGATGGTTATGAAAGCCAAATCGTTATTGCTTGGACTATTAGCTGGCGGTGCTGCAGCCGGCATATCCACCCTATTAACTGCACCTGCTCCTGGAAGGGATACCCGACGGCAGTTAAAAGAAAACACAAACCTTCTGAAAGAGCAGCTTTTAGAATTAAAAACCGAATTGATGGCCATAAAGGATTCCGCTTCATTTGCTTCTAAGGAAGGTAAAACAGCCTTTAAGGAATTCTCAAGTGACATCAAATATTCAATCAGCAATTGGAAAAACGAGATTCTTCCCCATCAGCACAGGCTGCAGCGTGAATTGCAGGAAATTGAAGCAGCCATACACGAACTTGAAACAAATATAAAATAAATAAAAAAACCCTTCTTTTTTCTTTGGTTAAAAAGAAGGATTTTTTTATTTTTGAACGAAAACTAATATATTATTAAAATGCTTCAAATTTTTTTAAAACTTTAAATTGGCTTTCATCCCTTGACCTTAAGCCTTTTGTAGAAATATTTAATTATATTTCTAAAAATTTTGTAAATTTATATCTTTATTAATTTTTGTTTTATTGGCATAATGATACTATAAAAGAAAAATAAACTTCCGGCTGAATAGCCAGAATAATTAATTTTACAAAGTAGGTGAACTTTTGAATGTCGGACAAAGCAATTTCTATAAAGGAAGCAATGATTTTCAGCCAGCGAGTGGCACAGCTGAGTAAAGCCCTGTGGAAGTCTATAGAAAAAGATTGGCAGCAATGGATTAAACCCTACGATTTAAACATTAATGAACATCATATTTTATGGATTGCCTATCATTTAAACGGAGCATCAATTTCCGATGTTGCCAAGTTTGGTGTAATGCATGTTTCAACTGCATTCAACTTCTCCAAAAAGCTCGAAGAACGGGGTTTTCTTCAATTTTCTAAGAAAGAAAGCGATAAACGAAATACCTATATTAAATTGACTGAGGATGGCGAAAAGGTATTATTAAGTCTTATGGAAACCTATTCACCTGAAAAAAACGCCGTGTTCTCTGGTGCAATGCCACTAAGAGAGCTTTATGGAAAATTTCCTGACATCATCGAAATCATGGCGATAGTCCGTAATATATATGGTGACGATTTCATGGAGATCTTTGAAAAATCTTTTGCAAACCTTGAAAATCAATTTGATGAAGATGAGGGCAAATTAAAGAAAAAACAAGCAGAAAAGGAACTTGTTTAATTAATAAAGTTCCTTCCATCAATATGTAAACCCTTACAAAGCGAATCACATGCATTCGCTTTGTATTTATGAAAACGGTTGCTCACCGCTTCACATTGGTTTCATTTTAGTAAAGTTTTTATTCGACAAAATCTGTTTGTTTTCCCTATTGATTTTTTTATTTATTCATCGTAAAGTATCATAAGTGAGTTTGAAAGATTACTATTTTACTCCTTGTGGAGGTATTTTTATGATGAATTGCTGGAAGACGATTAACTTCACGAAGCAATATGGATCGCAGAGACTTTTTATTTTGTCTTCCTTAACTATGCTGGCTACTTTCATATTTACATATGTTCCTGCAACGTATGTATTTATGCCGGGCTCCTTTTACGATAATTATTTCATTTTCTTTGCAGCGGGACTATGGCTGATGTACCCAGTCCATAAGCTGCTTCACTATCTTCCGATTGCACACCTTGGAATAATCGTAAAAAAACAGCTGATAATTAAATATGGATTTATGCCAATTATATATATTCGAATAACGGAGCCTATTTCAAAACGGCTTTTCTTGACTGCCACTCTGGCCCCTATGTTCATTATAAACAGCCTGATTCTGGCTGCTTGCTTTGTTTTTCCTCATTATGTACATTATTTAGTCATTCTGTTTGCTTTCCATGCAGGCCTGTCTTTTTCTGACATTGTCTGCGCAAAAAACGTCCTTTATGCTCCAAATCAATCTTTTGTAGAAGAAAATGAAGATGGATTTGAGATTTTACTTCGTTCGAACCATTAGCAAAAATCCCGGGTATCCTGACAAAGGATACCTTTTACTTACCTGACAGGCAATCTTAAATACTATCTTTTTTTTGTGAACTTTGTTATTGTAATTAACAGACAAAACATGTTACAGCAATCATATGACTGCCCAAGGAGGGAATCTTGGATGATCTCCATCTTTATTATTTTTGCCGTTTTTATTTTATTTTATATCAACAAGATGACAAATTCACTTTGTCTCCAAAAAGAGATTCCTGAGGAACGGCAGCCCAAAGTATTCAGAACCATTAATATTCTTATCACCATATTGCTAATCTCTTCATTTGTAGAAATCTTGTATGCTTAGGATATCCTAAGCGCTCTTACCATGAGCAAAAGCGGCGGAAAATTTCCGCCGCTTTTTATATTGTGAAGGTTTTTATCTTAGTAAAGCCAAGATGCTCCTATGATGATCAGCAAAATGAATAACACGACAATTAGCGCAAAACCTCCGCCGTATCCGCTTCCTCCGGACATTTGGAATCCTCCTTTCGATTTGCGGCACAGAGCCCAGCAGATGGACTCTATACCCAAACTAGGCTTACAGCCAAGCTGCGCCTACAATTATCAATAAGATAAACAATACAACGATTAACGCGAAACCTCCGCCGTATCCTGCACCCATGGATAACACCTCCCCTTTAGGCTGCTACCATATCCTATTCATTTGCCTCTGTGGTCGGATAGGCTACTATCCCGGCTATCCAAACTTTTTTAGGCTGCTTGAATTTGAAACCTCTCATCAGAGGATTCCATGTATCATATGTACAATTGTCCTGAATGGGATGGGCGAACACCCAATTTTTTTTAAAAAACAATGGTTTATGGACCAAGCATTACTTTCTTCTTTTGTTATTTTTTTCATTTATGGTATAGTAGAGAATGTGATAAATGAAGGCACTGTGAAGGAAATTGCTGGTTTTTAAGAAGTCTAAAAATTCAGCAGAAGACAGCAGTCAAGCTCACCAGAGCCAAATTTGAAAATTAATTTAGGAGTGTTCAACATGAAGAAATGGATGCTATCGCTCTCCATTGCAGCCGGAGTAATTGGATTAAGCGCATGCAGCAGCACCGGCGGCGACTCAGGAGATGTCGTTGTTGAAACAAAGAGCGGAAACATTACAAAGGACGAGCTTTATGAAGCAATGAAGGAAAAATACGGCGAACAGGCGCTCCAGGAGCTCATTTATGAAAAAGTTCTTTCTGATAAATACAAAGTAACAGACAAAGAACTTAACGAGAAAATTGATGAACTAAAACAGCAGCTTGGTGCTAACTTCGAGATGGCACTTATGCAATATGGCTATAAGGATGAAGAAGATTTAAGGGAAACCTTTAAAACAGGCTTACTCCAGGAAAAAGCCGCTATTAAAGATATTGAAGCAACAGAAAAAGAAGTGAAAGAATACTACGATAACTACAAGCCGGAAATTAAAGCACGCCACATCCTGGTAGAGGATGAAAAAACGGCGAATGAAGTAAAGAAAAAGCTTGATGAAGGCGGAAAGTTTGAAGATCTGGCCAAAGAATATTCTAAAGATCCTGGATCTGCTGCAAATGGCGGAGATTTAGGCTGGTTTGGACCAGGTAAAATGGTTCCTGAATTCGAAGAGGCAGCTTATGCCCTTGATGTGAATGAAATCAGCGCTCCTGTTCAATCAGAACATGGTTTCCATATAATTCAGGTAACTGAGAAAAAAGAGAAAAAGTCCTTTGATGAAATGAAGAAGGAAATGGAATATCAAGTAAAAGTCTCCAAGCTTGATGGCGAGAAAATACAGCAGGCAATGGATCGTGAACTAAAGGCTGCTGATGTTGATATTAAAGATAAGGAACTAAAAGGGGTTCTTGATAAACCTGAAGCTGAAGGTGAAGGTGGAACTGAAGCGAAATAAAAAAAACGGGGCTCCATGCTGGAGTCCCGTTTTTTTTATGTTATTAAAGTCAGCCTGCTGATGCTTTAGCGGATTTCCGCTCTTCTTTTTCCCGTTCAAGACGCTTCATATAAATTTCACCCTCGCGTTCTATGCTGTCATGCTCCACTTTTTTCTCTTCCCTGCCTGTCCTTACCGCCATATATGCACTTATAACGATTCCGGCTGCAACAAAATATACCCAAATTGGAATCATCTGTTTCCCCTCTTTCTTTTCATATGGTTGTCCATTTACTATAAAATGTATGCTGAACCGGAAAAAATATGATGACAGACACTAAAAATGCCATCCTTTCCCATTAGGAAGGATGGCATTTATTATTTATGAAAACTAGGTTTATAGAATGAACGGTTATCCAGAGCAAATACCCGCTCCGAGAATTCTCCAGGTTTTACCCTCTCAAGAGCTCTATCAAGCATATTCATTTTTGCATCAATATTATCAATATAATGAAGAATTTCTGCTTCCTTGATTAATGGCGGCTTCGGACTGCCCCATTCTGCTTTGCCGTGATGGGACAAGACCAGGTGCTGAAGGACCATAATCTCTTCACCGCTGATTCCCAGTTCCTCAGCAGCTTTTCCTATTTCGTTGATCATAATGGTTATATGCCCTAGCAGGTTTCCTTCTATTGTGTAGGATGTTGAAATCGGTCCGGACAGCTCTGTAATTTTCCCTAAATCGTGCAGGATGACTCCAGCGTACAATAAGTCCTTATCGAGGCTTGGGTACAAACCGGAAATTACTTTAGCCAAATCCAGCATGGAAACAACATGATAGGCAAGACCGGAAACGAACTCATGATGGTTCTTGGTAGCAGCCGGGTATTCAAGAAAGTCCTTTTGATGCTTTTTCAGTAAATGGCGGGTAATCCGCTGGATGTTCGGATTTTTCATTTCAAATATATATTGAGTGATTTTACTCATCATTTCATCAGTACTTAAGGGTGCTGTTTCGAGAAAGTCTGCCAGCTTCACTGGATCAGTTGGAGAGGCCGGCCGTATTTGGCGGATTCTTAACTGATTGCGTCCACGGTAATTTAAAATATCCCCTGCCACTTTTACAATGGTTTCAGGACTGTAGTTTTTGGCATCTTCATCAGACACATCCCAAAGCTTTGCTTCAATTTCCCCGCTTTGGTCCTGGAAGATAAGGGTCAAGAACGGCTTTCCATTACTCGCAATTCCCTTAGTTGCATTTTTGATGAGCAGAAAAAGCTCGATTTGTTCTCCTACTTCGTAATAAACAATTCCTTTTGACATACGCGCGCCGACGCTCCCTTCACGAGGTTGTTTAAAATAGGCAATCAGAAATAGACAAATCTTTTGCAGCCTCTTTAAACATGCAATTCTATTAACCTAGTATACCATACAGATACGGCACTCTCCTAAATTAATCATGTCACTTGCCCGCCATTAAAACCCATTCACTTTTTCATGAATGGGTTCAATTAATACAAATGCAGCAAATCCTCTCGATGTCTTAAGGAAAGGCACCTCAGTTATCATTAGACAGACAGTTTTTCCTTTCTAACGGACTGTATCTGTTCTTCCTGAAAATACGGCAGAAGGTGCTTATGACAAGTGAAAAATAAAACTTGCCGATTTTTCAGGCTTTTTAACAGGGTAATCATTCTTTCTGTTCGGACATGATCAAAATTCACGAAGCTGTCATCAATAATAATCGGAAATGGGTATTTACCATAAATTGTCATGGCGAGTGCAAGTCTAAACGATACGTATATCTGTTCCGCAGTCGCCTGGCTCAGCTCCTTTGCTTCAAAAACTGCTCCTGTCCTGCTTTCTATGAGAAAACCGCTCCCTTCCTCTTTAGGAAAAATCCGTACATAGCGGCCATTGGTTAAGTAAGAAAGATAGTGCTCTGCTTTATCCAGCATTTTTGGCAAGCGCTCATCTTTAAAGCTTCTTATCGTCCGATCTAATATATCCTTGGCAGCAGCATATTTTGCCCACTCCCTTGCCTCTGCTTCAAACTCAGATTTCAGCAAAGCGAATTTATGCAGAAGTTCCGCATATGTTCCGCCCTCTTCAAGAATTCCAATTTCATGCTTTACTTCTGCAAGCTTGGTCTGCAGACCAGGAATACTTTCCTTGAGCCGAGCAGCTTTTTCGCTGACGGCTTGAATCTCTGCTTCCGGTTTTGTCACATTGAAATATTCGCCGATTTCCTCCTGTGAAAAAGAGTTAAGGCTCATTTGCTTGCGGACCTGTTTTATCTGTTCCTCAAGTTCTGCTAATCTCTGTGCTTCAGCTGCTTTTTCCCGGTATTCATCTGAATTATCAGTGCCTGCGCTTCGGAACAGGTTCCTGCATTCATTTTGGAAGTGGCTAAGTTCGGCAAGCACTGTGCTGAGTTCCAGCTTTAACTCTTGAAGCTTGGCTTCTTTTTCACCCTGCTTTATCTGTTTCTCGGTTTCTTCCTTCAGCCTTTTTTTCAGTTGATAGCCGACTTCCTGAATACTTCCCGGCTCGCTATTTAATAGAGACTTTAGCTTTTGAAAAGTTTGGAGCTTCTCATTGATTCCCTTTTCTGCTGATGCCTTTCTTTCAAGGGTGTATTTTTTTTCCCTGGTAAGAACTTTCAGCTTTTCAATCAGACTAAAAGCCTCGCTTAAGTAGTTTTTGGCAACTTCAGAAGGAAGAAGCAGCTGTTTCCCCAGCTGCAGGAGTTCAGATTCAAGTTCGGCAGATTCCTTTTCCCATTTTTCAAAGGAGTTAATGACCTTTTCATATTTTTCATTTGTTTGTTCAAGCTGAAATTGTAATTGGATAAGCTGATTTTGCCTTTCACTGTCTTTCTTCAGCTGTGCCTCCAGGCTCGCAGCATGCTGAATGTCAGGATGCTGCGATTTCTCATGCAGTGATTTTTCTTTTTCACTCAGTGATTTTATCTCATCTTTAATAAAGCTATCCTCTCTCTTAGGCTCCTTTTTGTTTGCACTTGTAAAACAAAAGGCTGCGCCTATCAAACCTGCACCTGCAATCACCCATAATTGACTAAAGATTCCCCAGCCTGCAAAAGCTGCAAACAGAACTCCCAAAAACAAAAGCTGCCTTTTTTCCCGGTATGCTTTTTGCTGTCTTTTTTCCTGTTCCTTTTTTTCTGTTTTGTGAAGGAACTGAAGCCTTTCCTGTATATCCTGCAGCTCTTTTTCGATATTGTGCTTATTCGAGGTGAAGCTCAGTGTTTCTTTAATGGCAGCACGTTCGTCCTCCGTAAGAAGCAGTTCTGTCAATTCGCCAAGTTTCTGTTCCGTATTCTCCAGCGCCGACGTTTCATCGTTAAACCGCCCGTCCAACTCCAGTTTCATTGCTTGCAGATGATTTCGCCGGGAATTAACCGCATTAATCTTTTCCTTCATAAAAACACTCGTATCAGCCTGTTCAAGCTGCTGTTCGTCAATTTGAAGATGAAGTCTTTCCTGAAGATTTATTATTTCATCTGAGATATTTCCCAGTTTTATCGATAATTCTTTATCCTCTTGAATTAATCTACCCAGCAGCGGCAGCCCTTCAACTGCTGCATTGATTTGCGGCTCATGATTTAAGAGCAAAAGATCAGGCTGACTGCTTTCCAGCTCTTGTTCCAAAATGTTTATTCTGGATTCCAGACTGGCTCTTCGTCCTTCCAGCGGCTTTATCAGGCTTTCAAGCTTCTCCAATAAAGAAAGCCCATCTGCCGGAAAAGACACATCTCCAAATCTTCCCCTTTCTTTAATCAGCTCCTGCTCCATAGCTAATAAAGGATAGAATTCCTTCCACTCTTTTAGACGGGATAGCTTCTGCTGGTATTGCTCCAACTCATGCTGTATTCTCTGTAAATCGTTTGCGATACTATCTTTTTCCTGCAGCAATATCCAATAATGTTCATTATTCTGCTCTGCTTTTTTCAAATCCCGATGCAGCTGCTTCATCTCTTTCAGCTTTACATTAAGGGTTGGCTTTTTTCCATTTGGCTTAAAGCGGCTTTCCAATTCCTTTTGTAGTATATTTTCAGCAGTAACGAGATGATCCGTACCCAGTGAACCTGCTGAAAACAAATACCTGCCCAAATCCTCACCCTTCATTTGGTTCACATTTTGCAGTCCATGAATATTAAAAGAGAAAATAGACTGATATAAGTTTTTATCAATATGGTGAAGGAGTTCGCCTAAAAGGCCTTCTCCTCCCCTGGTGCCATCCTCAAGAAGGACGCTGACATCACCTGACGCTTTGCCTTTAACCCGCTCTATGACCGCCTTCCCTCTATCAGGAAAAACAGCGGTAATTCTGCCGCCATATTTCGCTCCTTCCTTAGGCTCATACCTTAATTCCGATTGAGTCTTTGCCGGAAAGCCAAAAAGAACGCTATGAATAAAAGACATGATGGTTGATTTGCCCGCCTCATTTTCTCCGTAAATAACCTGCAGGGATTGAATATCGTCAAGTATAAAGTCAGTAAGCTTTCCATAACCGTAAATATGTATGTCTGTAATTATCAAGGGTCCACCTCCATTCATTGTCCTCAAGCTTTGTATAATAGGCCCACCAGCAGTGCTTCGGCTTCCTCCGCGATTCTCTGTTTTTCATCCTTAGTGAGCTCGTTCAAAAATCTTCTTGCCAGGGGATGTGAATACAAGGACAAAGAACTTTCACTGCACTCTCCAAAGTGATCCGCAGTTTTAAAAAGCTCACTGAAAAAATCTGATTCATGTGCAAGCTTTTCCTTATTCCACATTCTTTTTTCATTTACTGTGATACCGGAAATCCATACAAATGATTCCTCATCTGCCTCTTCCTCCTGCAGTGTTTCGATGAGCTCGCCATTGGTTATGCTTCTTAATTCGTGATCTGGCATGCATGCATCTGCAAGTGTCAGATTTAGGAATGTTCCCTGCCTGTTTTGCCGTTTTTCTTCCATCAAATTTAAGCAAGTTTCATAAACATCCTGATAATTCTCCAATCCGGAAGCATCTATTTTTGCATTTTCCCAGATAAGAGGAGCGGCTTCCAGAAACTCTGTCTTCGCACCAGAACTATCAAGCTCAACTAAATAGCATCCTTTCGGACCTGTTTCTTTCCGGTTTCTTCCCTGTATATTACCGGGGTAAATGACTGGCGGCTGGGAAATGATGATTTCCCGTTTATGTATATGCCCAAGAGCCCAATAATCAAAGCTCTTTCCCAGCAAATCATTTATTCGGAACGGTGCATATGGATCATGATCATTGCTGCCTTCAGAAGAGCCATGAAGTATTCCAATATGCAGATCAGCTCCATCTGCCCTGCTGTATTGATCGATCATTCTTTCCAGCACATGTCTCTTAGGGTAGCTGAAACCGTAGAGATGAACAGATGTACCATTTTCAGCAGTATGCTTTACCGCTTCAACCTCATGGGAAAAAATATGGACATTTTCCGGCATTGGCAAATGGGCCCATCGGCCATCCATATGGTCATGATTACCATGGACTGCATAAACAGCAATCCCGCATTCCGCCAGCCTTTCCATTTCCTTACGAAAACGGGTTTGTGCCTTTATGCTCCTGTCTTCACCGTCAAATAAATCCCCGGCTAAGATGACAAAGTCAACAGCATGGAAAATGGCTAAGTCAATTATTTTAGTAAATGCATCGAAGGTACTTTCCTGAAGCTTTTTAAATATGGCTCCGGGCAAATGCTTCAAACCGGACATTGGACTATCCAGGTGCAAGTCAGCAGCGTGAATAAACGTAACCCTTTTCATGGAAACTTCCTTTCATTCCTTTTCTTTCATTTTACCTCATCCAAAAAACGAATGCACGTTCCTATCCGAAATGATTTATATCTTTACTGATTTTCTTAATTAGTTTTAGACAGGGAAGCTTGTGCATAAAAATGTACAAGACTCTTTCTTGAGGACCGCATAAAACTTCAAGGAGAACTTTAAGGGCGGAGTGGTATATTGGGAATTGGAATTTATTTAAGTTATGTGTTTCTCGGACTGTCTCTGGCAGCTCCAATTGGGCCGGTTAATGCCGTCAGGCTTGAAAAAGGGATCAAAAATGGATTTTGGCATGCGTGGATTGTTGGAGTGGGTTCGATGTTTGCTGATGGGTTTTATATGCTGGTTGTATACCTTGGACTCGTCCACTTTTTGGACACCCCTGTTGTACTGATCTTCCTGTGGCTTTTTGGAGGATTTATTCTTTTATATACGGGGTTCCAAAGTATTGTAAATGCCAATAAAATTTCCATAAGCTATGTGCGCAGCCAGGATTCCCTGTTTAAATGCTTTTTCTCCGGGTTTATTATGTCCATATCCAGTCCTCTTTCCATTCTGTTCTGGCTTGGCATTTACGGATCTGTACTTGCAAAAACAGCCGCAGCCTATGGAAAAACAGAGCTCTTTTTATACAGTACTATGATTTTTCTGGGACTCATGCTATGGGATTTATTTGTTGCAGGGTTAACTACAGGGTTTCGGCGTTTCCTGACCTCTAAAGGGATCATCGTTATATCGATTCTTTCAGGATTATCGCTAATTGGATTTGGAGCTTATTTTGCATTTGAAGGTTTAAAGGCATTATTTGCATAACGAATTACATGGAAAAAGCTCCGTTTCTTAAAGACGGAGCTTTTATCAGATTATTCGTTTTTAGTAAGCTGTAATGCTTTTTTAATATCTTTAAATGAATTGGATTTGCCATACATCAATACTCCGCCCCTGTAGACTCTCGCTCCAAAGACAGCTAGCAGTATAATGGAAACTAGAAGGATCGCAATTCCAAGAATCGGCTCCCATACCGGCAGTGACAGCATCCCCACTCTCATGAACATGAGCATCGGAGTAAAGAATGGAATATAAGACGTGATCGTTACAAAGGAAGCTTCCGGCTGGCCTAAGCCAAACATAGCAATCATAAAGCCTGCCACAACCATCATAGTCATTGGAGTAATCATCTGCTGGATATCTTCAATCCTGCTTACAAGCGAACCAAGAAAAGCCGCCAGTGTGGCGTAAAGGAAATATCCAAGAATGAAAAAGATGAGTGCATAAGCGATAGTCGAAGCCGGAATGTTTCCAAATCCAAAGAATTCAAAAAAGCCGCCTTCCATCGTATCAAGATTCTGTTTGACTGAAAAATAACCGACTAATAGAATGAGAGCCATCTGTGTCAGACTAAGCAGCCCGATTCCCAATATTTTTGCGAACATCTGCTTGATTGGCGAGACACTGGATATCAGTATTTCCATGACACGGGAAGACTTTTCTGTCGCTACCTCCATGGCAATCATATTAGCGTATAAGATGACTGCAAAATAAATGATGAATAACAGAACATAAACAAGTCCTCTTGCCTGATTCAGTTCTTCTTCTGTTTTAGCGTTTTCTTCAAGAGCGGTCTTATCAAAAGGCACCGGCTCATACAGTTTGCTTAATTGCTCCGGGCTAAGGTTTATTTGAGTGGCGGCCATTTGCGTTTTCAGCTGCTGCAGCCCGCCCTGCAATTCGGATGGGATGGCTGAATCGGCTATACTTCTTGCTTTATAGGCTGCTTCAGGCAGCTCTTCTTCTGTAAAGGATAACAGTAAAAGTCCTTTATACTTTTCATCCTTAACAGCATTTTCTCCTTCTGCCTCTGACCCTTTGTAGGCAATTAAAGATATCTTGTTATTCAGGGCATCCATTTGTTCCTGAAGAGGAGCTAACAGCACCCCTGTCTCATCGATTACTGCAATTCGTTCTTCATCATCCTTATTAAAATAATCAATAATACCGGATAAGTTGGCAAGCCCTGCAACTATCGCCACAGTAATGAGGGTCGTAACAATAAATGACTTGGTCTTCAGCTTGCTTAAATAAGTATGAAGAAGAATCGTCATAAAGTTATTCATAGGAAGCACCAGCCTTTTCTATAAAAATATCATTCAGAGACGGCTCTTCCAAAACAAATTTACGGACAAACCCCTTCTCTGCAACCTCTTTGAAAATGGCTTCAGCGGCATCTTCACCGGAAATCTGCAGCTGAATGCCCTCAGCTGTCTGTCTGGCTTTCACCACTCCCCTGCTATCCTTTAAAAAGCTCAAATCATAATCGGCATGGATAACCAGATTCTTTCTGCCGAAGGAACGTTTAATTTCTTTTAAAGACCCGTGCACTACCGGCCGTCCTTTTTGCATGATGCATAAATGCTCACAAAGCTCTTCTACATGCTCCATCCTATGTGAGGAAAAAACAATCGTTGTACCGTTATCCCTTAACTCCAGTACAGCATCCTTCAGCAGTTCTACATTAACCGGATCCAGTCCGCTGAATGGTTCATCCAGAATTAAAAGCTTTGGCTTATGTATAACTGCAGTAATAAACTGGATTTTCTGCTGGTTTCCCTTTGAAAGCTCTTCAATTTTTTTATTGGCATATTCAGGAACTTTGAATCTCTCAAGCCAATAAGTTAATTCCTCTAAACAGTCCTGCTTTGCCATCCCTCTCAGCTTAGCTAAATAGATAACCTGATCTTTGACCTTCAGCTTTGGATATAAGCCTCTTTCTTCAGGAAGGTAGCCTATCAGCGGGCTGGTTGAATAATCGATGGGATTTCCATTCCACGTAATCTTTCCTCCACTGGGATCCAGTAGTCCCAGTATCATTCGAAAGGTCGTTGTTTTACCGGCGCCATTCGCCCCCAGGAATCCAAACATCTCACTTTCGGGAATAGAAAGTGACAAATCATCCACTGCCGTAAACTTACCAAACCGCTTTGTTACATGCTCAAGCTCTAAAGCCATATTGAATTCCTCCTTTTCCTATTTAGCAATACGTACAGAATGGGAAAAAGTTCCCTCATATAAAACTATTTTTCCGAATAAATTTTGCACATTCTAAGAAATTATGCAAGAATAATAGTAACTATCTGAATTTTATAATAAGAGGGGTGTCCCATTATGAAGACTTACAAGCTTACTGCATTTGAACAGGACGGGGAAAAGATACTGGATGAAGCATTCCAGGCAGCTTCTGATGACGAAGCTAAGAGTGTTGGAGAAAATCTCCTTAAGGAAAAAGGGCTGAATGAGAAAACTCACCGCTGCACTTCTCCTGCAGGCAAGCTGATTTTGTTTCATAGATAGGAAGAAAAGCAAAGGGCTCAGCTCTTTGCTTTTCTTCTATCAATCTTTATTTCCCCTTAAACACAGGCTTTCTTTTCTCAATAAAGGCCTGGATTCCTTCTTTGTGATCCTCTGTTTGCCGCATTTTATGCTGACCAAGCTTTTCGAGCTCAAGCACTTTCAGCAGGAGCGGCCGGTTTTTATCAGCAAGAATTTTCTTTGTCTTAATCATTGCTTCTGTTGGTCTGTTCAGCCATTGGCTTAATTTTGCATCAACTGCCGTGCTTAAATCAGCTTCTGCTATTTCGTGAATCAGCCCCATTTTTAGTGCTTCATCTGCAGTAAGCACATTTCCTTCCCAGATTAAATGCTTCGCTTTCTCTTCGCCAATGCGCTGCTGCAGGAAGAAGTGAGCCCCACCGTCAGGAATTAAGCCAATTCCAATAAAATTCATGGCAAGCTTGCTGTTCCTGTCTGCCATTATATAATCAGTGGCAAGTGCCAGGCTGAGTCCCAAACCGGCAGCTGCCCCTGTTACAGCACTGATGGTCAGCTTCGGCATGCTATAAAGAGTTACAGCCAGCTCGCTGATGCATTCCATCACATCCGGGAAATCGCTTTCATTTGTTTCCAAAAGCATTGTTTTAATATCCCCGCCTGAGGAGAATGCGCGCCCCCTTCCTTTCAATACAACAATATCAATCTCATCTCTTTGGCCAATATCTTTCATGGCAGCCAAAAGCCCTTTCAGCATTTCTACATTCAATGCGTTCAATGATTCAGGCCTGTTCATTTCAACCGCCGCCACACGCCCATCAAGCTGAACACTTACAGTATCAGTTACAAAATCTGTTGTCAAAATCTTTCCCCTCCTTTAAATGCTTCTTTTATTATAAAGAGTATTATTATATTTAAAAAGCTTTTTGTCTAAAAATTTTTAATTTTGTCACTTATTTGTCACTTCCTCGATACGCTCTCTCAGAAAGAACTGTAATTGACCCATTTAGCTAAGCCAAAAACTAATTTGATGATATTAAAAACAGCATCCCAAAAGGATGCTGTAAATGACCCATATTTACTTTGCATGTCCTGTATATTCTTTTTGGACCTGCTCTCTTAAAGCCATTTTTAGGAACTTTCCTACAGAGGTTTTTGGTATTTCCTCAAAGAAAAGTATTTCATCCGGAAGCCACCATTTTGCAAATTGCGGTTTCAGGAAATTATAAAGCTCCTCTTTTGTGGTCTGCCCTTTAAATGGCTCTTTCAAAACAACGCATGCCACCGGCCTCTCCTGCCATTGCTCATGCGGGACAGCAACAACCGCTGCTTCAAATACCGATTCATGAGCCATTAAGGCATTTTCGATATCAACGGAAGAAATCCACTCCCCTCCGCTTTTAATTAAATCTTTTGTTCTGTCAACGATTTTCATAAACCCTTCTTCATCAATGGTTACGACATCTCCTGTGTAGAGCCAGCCATCACGGAATGCCTCATTGGTCCGTTCATCCTTATAATATTCAGAAGCAATCCATGGGCCTCTTATCGCTAGTTCCCCCATTTCCTTTCCGTCCCATGCTGCTTCGCCATCCTTGCCGGCAATCTTCATTTCCAGCCCAGGTACAAGAATGCCCTGTTTGGATTTTATATCCAGCTTCTCTTCTGCTGAAAGCTCTTCCTGATAGCTTTTTAAAGTCGAAATAACAACAAGCGGGCTTGTTTCAGTCATTCCGTAGGCATGCATGAATGGAATTTTATGCTTTTGCTCGAAGGCTTTAATCATGCCTTTTGGCGCTGCTGAACCTCCACATAGCACCGATCGGAGTGAGCTCATATCATAGTTATTTTCATCAAGTTCTTTTAATAATCCAAGCCAGATTGTCGGCACTCCGGCTGTTATGGTAACTTTCTCAGATTGAATAAGCTCTGCCAGAAGTTTAGGTGTAAAATATGGCCCCGGCAATACAAGAGTGGTTCCAAACCAGACAGCAGCAAACGGCAGCCCCCACGCGTTTACATGAAACATCGGCACTACCGGGAGAGCGATATCTTTCTCGCTTACCGCTGCACTGTCTGCCATCCCAAGCGCCATACTGTGGAGAACAATGCCTCTGTGGGAATAGACGACCCCTTTAGGGTTACCAGTAGTTGCTGAGGTATAGCACATTCCCGCTGCCGAATTTTCATCCAGATCATCAGGATATTCATAGGCACCGCCTGCTTCATCGATAAGCTTTTCATAATGATATACCGGCGAAAGAGAAGTCTCCGGCAATTCTTCTTCATCTGTCATAATGATGAACGCCTTGACCGTCTTCAATTTATCCTTAACCTTCTCAATTAGCGGTACAATGTCAGGGTCGATCAGCAGCACTTTATCTTCTGCATGGTTAATAATATATGTAATATGCTGAGGTGACAGACGGATATTAATCGTGTGAAGAACGGCTCCGCTGCATGGGATGGCGAAATAAGCCTCCAGGTGGCGATGATGATTCCAGGCCAGTGTCCCGACCTTATCCCCTCTTTCCACTCCCAGCTTTTGCAGGCTTTCTGCCAGCTTCCTGGTCCTTTCTGCAATCTGCTTATATGTCAATCTCTGAATTCCGCCAGCCGTTCTTGATACGACCGTTTTCTTTGGAAAATATTTTTCTGCCCGCCTGATCATTTGCGTCATAGTCAAAGGTGTCTGCATCATCATTACAATTCCCCCTTTTTAGAAAACGCTTACATTTAGAAACATAGAAATCTATGATCTTGTACCTATTCATTCTCTTTATTTTCAAGAATTCCTTTAATATTTTTCTTAATTTTCCAAAATATATTCACTAAAAGAATCCCCGCCTATTCGGCAAGGGATTCATGTTTATTAAATAGCTCTTTTAATATTTTCAATTTCTCATCTGTATAATGTTCAAAGCTGTCATTATACGATTTTGGATCCTTCGGGTTTGCAAAATGAGTGATTTTTCCTGTCCCGGGATCAATGAACTTACTGGAAGCTCCGCACCCAAGCCCGATAATTGTCTGCTGTTCTTCCATAATCATAATGTTATAGATGCTTTCCTGATTTGGAAGGGCATAGCCGACATTTTCAAGATTGCCGAGAATATTTTTCTGGCGATAGAGATAATAAGGATGGTAATTATGAACTTTCGTCCAATCCTCAGCCATGTCCATCATTTTTTCAATCTCTTCACGATCGGCAACTTTATATTTTTGCTTGTTCTTAGTCATTTCCGAAGCTCGTTTAAAGGATAAAGTATGAACAGTCAGGGATTCCGGCATTAATTTCTCTGTTTCACCCAGAGTATGCGCAAATTCCTGAACCCCTTCTCCAGGCAATCCAATGATCAGATCCATATTGATATTGTTCATGCCCATATTACGGGCCAAATGGAATTTATCCACGGTTTCTTCCACTGTGTGGTGACGGCCAATTGCTTTCAAGGTCTCCTGAATATAGGACTGAGGATTAATGCTGATACGGTCAATATTCCATTTTTTAAGCACTTCAAGCTTTTCAGGTGTAATCGTATCAGGACGGCCTGCTTCCACAGTGACCTCCCGAATGTTTTTTACATCCGGGAAAGATTCATACATTTCCTCATAAAGCATATCCATCTCTTCTGCCGTAATGCTTGTCGGGGTCCCTCCGCCATAATAGACAGTGGTGATTTTCACATTATTTTCTTTCAGCCAATCACCAATTTTGCGCATTTCAAAATGAAGGCCGCCAAGAAATGAGTTAACAGAACCCTGCCTGCCATTAATCGCATAAGCAGGAAAAGTACAATACGCGCACTTTGTCGGGCAGAACGGAATGCCAATATATATGCTTACCTCTTTTTTCAAGTCATAAAGATCCGGTACCACAGCAAGCTGCCGGTCTACAATATTCTGCATAAGCTGAATTTTTTCATCTGTAATCAAGTACTCTTCCTTCAGCTGATGATGAGCTTCCTGGAGAGGTGTCTGATTCTGCATGGCACGGTGAAGCAATTTTGTGGGACGTACTCCGGTCAGAATCCCCCACTTCTGGGTAATGCCCGTCCAGTCCTGCAAAACAGTCAGGTATACATGTGATACTGCATTCTTCACTTGTCTGAAAGTCTCTTTTTCTGACTCAGCCGGAACAAATTCTTTTTCAAAAGTGGCAGTAAGGTTCCTGCTGTCTTTATCAGTAAGCTTAGCAAAGGCTTTAATGCGATCTCCCTGCTCAAGCTGAAAAGAAATTGTCAAATCTGCTGCAGCATTCTCACCCAGCAACACTTCACATTCTTCAAAAAAGAGGTTTCCGATCAGCCGGAGCGGACGATGGAACCGTTCATCCTTTATGCCTAAAATTGATATGTTCAAATCTATCACCTTTTTTTAAAAAATATAATAAATCTGCCGGTGTTCAATCTCACGGGCAGCTGCATAGTCTTTATTATTCATGTTGACAAACTCCTTTTAGTGTACAGAACTGGGGAAACAAGGTCAATATACTATTGACTCGCTTTATCCAATGCCCTAAATCAAAAAGAGAGCCGATCTGCCTTGACCGGACTCTCTTTCATGCATTTATTTCAGCAGATTCATTTTCTTCAGAAAGTCGATTGGATGCTGTTTGCGGAAATGTTCTTTAACCATGTAGCTTACGCCGCTCTGGTCATTGGATCGTGTCAGCCAGTCTGCTGCTTTTTTTACTTCTGCCGGAGCATTACCCATTGCCACCCCCAGACCGGCGGCTTCAATCATTTCCAGATCATCTTCAGAATCTCCAATTACGACCATTTGGTTTCTGGAAATTCCAAGGTGTTCACATAAATAGAGCAGCCCATTCAGCTTTGAAACTTCTGAAGGAACAATGTCCATCCTCAGATCATTCAGTTTAATGACTTCTACATTTTCAAACATGCCCCAGATGGCTGTCTTAGCATCCTCAAGGTCTTCTTTATCTTCAAAGTACACTTCAATTTTTGGCGGGGTGACCGGCTCGTCTAAGATGGTGTCACTTAATGAATCCACAAATTGCTGGGAGTAAAAAATGGGATCGCCGGTTGTAAAAACAGTTTTAGCAAGCATATTGGTATTGAGCTTCGTTTTGTTGGCAAGGGAATATTTTTCGTGCACCAGCCTGATTTGACAGGTAAAGCCTTCAAGCAGGCGCACGATTTCAAACGTTTCATCTTCCTGAATTCTTTTTACAAAGATCGGCTTTTCCTGGGAAGCTGCAATATATGCTCCCCTGTGAGTGACCAGCAAAGAATTGATTTTCAATGCTTTGGCCACTTTTTTCGCGGATGGAAAGCTTCGGGACGTAACAAGTGTTACATAAATTCCCTTTTGCTGCACATATTCTATCGCTTCTTTTGTTGATTTATGAAGTCTTCCATTTGTTTGGAGTAGTGTTCCGTCTATGTTTAAAGCAAGCATTCTGTATATCATCCAATTTGCCCCCTATTCTCGGTGTAAAATTGTCCTATTACACTTTTATGAAGGGAAGGACTGGATTAGAACATGACATGGACAATGGAGAAATTTTTTCATAGCTTAACCGCTGCTGTCTGATTTCACAGATCATTTGATATAAAAAAGATAAATTATTCATTTACATTTTGTTTGCTCCGTATTAAGATGGAGTCATTAAAAACTGCATATCCAAGTTTTGCACTAGGGGAGCTTTTTGGCTGAGAAGAACAATCCGTTCTGACTCTTATCACCCGATCTGGATAATACCAGCGTGGGGAAGTGCAGGTGAACGGCTATCATTTATTTGTATTGATAACATTCAACTGCATTTCCTATGGGAATGCAGTTTTTTATTTTCATAAATAATAGGAGGATGGAAAAATGCAGGAAAATTTTTTATGTGGGACTAGTGAAATTACAGGGTGCAGGTTTTCAATTTACCCAATGACTGACAGGTTTGCGGAGGTTATTTTATCAGCACTAAAAGAAGTGGATACGAGCAAGGTATGGATGGAAACTGATGATGTGAGCACCTGTGTGCGTGGCAGGTCCATTCATGTTTTCGATGTGGTCAAAGCTATTTACCTTGAATCAGTTAAGCATGGAGATCATGTAGTGTTTAACGGGACTTTTTCAAATGGATGTCCCGGTGATACTGCAGGCGATGCTTATCTTGCTGAAAATGAGGAACGGGCAAATGAAGAATCAGCAGCAGTAATCAGCCAGGAAGTCGCTGTCCAGTTCGCCCTTTATCCGATGGGGATTCCTGATTACATGAACGTCATTATGGACCAGGTCGAACTCGCTGCGAATCGGGGTACTTTTTCTAAAGGAGTTCATTATGCTTCAAGACTGGATGGAGATGCACACGCTGTTTTTAAAACACTTGAGGATGCTTTTGAAAACTGTAAGAAAAGCGATTCTACACATATTGTTATGACGGTGAATATGTCTGCCAACAGTCCATCCAAAAAGGAGGCTGAGTAAAATGCTCGAAAAGTGGAAGCTTCGTGAGGTCATTGTCCTGTCTGTACTTGCTGTCGTGTTTGCAGTTGTATATCTGGCGTTCCTGCAATTTGGCAACGTGCTATATGGAATGTTCGGCTTAATTGGCTATGATTTGATTTTTGGCATTTGGTTTGTTGTTTCAATCATCGCAGCGTACATAATCAGAAAGCCCGGAGCAGCCTTTTTATCGGAAACCATCGCTGCAGCCATTGAAGTCATGATCGGCAACGCAGTTGGTCCCCGCCTGATTCTGTCAGGGATGATTCAGGGGATTGGAGCGGAAGCTGTTTTTGCGGCTACAAAATGGAATAATTACCGGACATGGGTGTTAATTGCTGCCGGAATGGGCTCATCTGTTACTAGTTTTATTTGGGGCTATTTCATTTCCGGCTATGCGGCCCTCTCACCCGGTTATGTAACAGCTATGTTTTTTGTGAGGCTGATCAGCGGTGCTTTACTGGCTGGATTGCTGGGCAAATGGCTGAGTGAGAGCCTTGCGAAAACTGGGGCATTAAACAGCTTTCCAATTGGAAAAGAGCGGAAAAGGGGAAAACCGGAAAATGGAATTACAGCATAACCGGCATATATTAAAAACCGAACAGCTTTCCTTCAGGTATGAAGATGTGGAAAAACCTATTTTTAAAGATGTGCAATTCAGCCTTTATCCAGGGGAAGCAGTTCTATTATTGGGCCCAAGCGGATCGGGAAAAAGCACACTTGCTTTCTGCTTAAATAAATTGTATCCGGAGGCCGTTGATGGCGAATTGGAAGGGACCATTTCATTCAAGGAAAAGATGCTTGCGGAATTCGGTCCTGGCGAAATTAATCAGCACATTGGCATTGTATTTCAGGACCCTGAAAGCCAATTTTGCATGACCACAGTCGAGGATGAGCTGGCCTTTGGACTTGAGAATATGAAAACACCTAATGATGAAATCGAGAGAAAGATTGATGAAGCATTAGAGCTTGTTCATCTTTTGCCGTATAGACATTCCTTAATCCACACTCTTTCCGGGGGCCAAAAGCAAAAGCTAGCACTGGCATGTGTATTGTCATTAAAACCGGATATCTTGATTTTGGACGAACCGACAGCAAATCTGGACCCGGCTTCAAGCTATGAACTCACACGCATCATTAAAGAGCTTAAAGAAAACCAGGCAATTTCCCTTCTAATCATTGAGCACAAGCTGGATGATTGGATTGATTTGACCGACCGGTGCGTGGTCCTAAACAAGGAAGGAGAAATTTTATTTATTGGAAGCACGGCAGATTGCTTTAATCAATATGCAGAAGAACTTCTGCTTGAGGGCATCTGGCTGCCAAGCACGGTTAGAGCCGGCCTATCAGGAAAAAAAGCTGGGATCTACAGCGGGGAAAAGCTTCCGTTAACTGATCGGGAGCTAATTGCTGGATTTGTAAATCCCTCTGCTGCACTTCAGATTTTAGATAACAGGAAGAAAAAACACCAAGCTCCTGAAGAGCAGATCATCCTATCAGCAGAGAATCTATACTTTAATAAAGCTGGTAAGGACTTGCTAAGAAATATTAGTTTTTCTGTTAAAAAAGGTGAATTTGTGGCAATTGCCGGTTCAAATGGATCAGGAAAAACAACGCTTTCCAGACTGCTGGCAGGATTATCTGCTCCATCCAAAGGCAATATTCTTTTTAATGATCGCCCCCTTTCCCAGTGGAAGGAGCAAGAGTTAAGACAGAAATCAGGTTGCGTTTTTCAAAATCCCGAACACCAATTTATTGCAGATTCTGTCTATGATGAAATTGCCTTCAGCCTAAAAATACAGCAGATTCCTGACGCCGATATTCAAAAAACAGTTCAGGCTGCTCTGCTTCAAGTGGACTTGCTCAAATGTGCTGACATGCATCCTTTTTCCTTAAGTCAGGGGCAAAAGCGGCGGCTTAGTGTTGCATCAATGCTTGTGAATGATCAGGACCTTCTCCTCCTTGATGAGCCAACATTTGGGCAGGATGCCAGGACTTCCGGGGAGCTTATGAAGCTTTTGGAAACAAAGATACAAAGTGGAGGCTCCGTGTTGATGATCACGCATGACATGGAAATCATCCATTCCTATGCGGACAAAGTGCTTGTTCTTTCAGAAGGAGAGAAAATTTACGATGGTATGCCTGATGCATTATGGAAGAATGATGAGATTATGGAGATTGCTTCCCTAAAGGTTCCTTACATTGAGAAGCTCATGAACGATATCGGGTCCATTGCAGGGAGGGAGAAGCTTGCTCTTACATGAATTCAACCCAAGCATTAAAGCATTCACTGTGATAGTCTGTGTGTTAATTCTATCGGTAATCTTTGATCCCGTTACACCTTTTCTGACCTTAGTGATAACAGCAGCAGCCACCTTTATCTTTGGAAGAGTTTCATTCAAAAGATGGATTCTGCTTTTCTCGCCATTTATCTTCATGGCTGCAATATATATTTGGTCAGCTTTAGTTTTTTCTAAAACGATTGAAGGTGAAACCATATTATGGACATGGGGGATCTTCACATTGACTGAGGAGGGCTTTTTGCGGGCACTCTCCCTTGGAATGAGGGTTTTAAGCTTTACCTCTCTGTCTCTTCTGTTCATTTTAACTACTAAGCCGACAGAATTTCTGCTGAGCTTAATGCAGCAATGCCGGCTCCCTCCAAAGCTTGCATATGGAATCATGGCAGGCTACCGGTTTCTGCCATTAATGAAAGAAGAGTTTGAGATTATCAGAAGCGCCCACCGGATCAGGGGAGTACCAAAAGCAAGGACAATCCAGGATAAAGCGGCTGAGCTTAAGAGATATACAGTTCCTCTCCTTGCCGGAGCGATCCGTAAAGCTGAGAGGACAGCCATGGCAATGGAATCAAAAGGGTTTACCGGAGATAAAAACCGGGATTTTTATCATAATATCCCGGTTTCCTGGAAAGATTGGGCTTATTTTGCCTTCTTTATAGGTGCAGTACTGGCCAGTGCCTATACTTCATGGCTATTCGGGTTTTTGCAGATTTATAATGGCGAACTTTAACAGGCTATTTTTGATTTCTGTGCGGAAAGACTCTTACCCGCATTTTCAGAATCGGCAAAATACCACAAAATACCATAAATAACTATGAATAAATCTTATTTACTCTCCTAAAGCTATAATTGTAACAATCAAGAAAACTACACCAAGGAGATGATTTACATGGCAAGAAACAGCAATTCTAATCAGCTTTTAGTATCAGGAGTCAGCCAGGCAATTGATCAAATGAAGTATGAAATCGCAACAGAATTCGGTGTGAACCTTGGCCCGGAAACATCTTCAAGAGCTAATGGATCAGTAGGCGGAGAAATTACGAAGCGCCTTGTTCAAATGGCTGAGCAGCAGCTTGGCGGAGCACGCTAGTCCTGCAATGAAATCATAGTAAATTAAAATGCCGCTTCCTGCCGTTCCTGGAAGCGGTTTTTCACCCTATTTAAGCATATCCAATATATCTTCCACTGCCTCAAAAAGAGATGAAGCCCGGATATCTGCACTTGTTGGATCGGAGCCGATAAAAACCGTTTTACAGCCGGCCTTCTTACCTGCCTCAATGTCGCGCTCGTGATCGCCTACCATAATGCTGTTAGTCAGATCCAGCTGGTGCCTTTCTGCCAAACCCATCAGCATGCCAGCATTTGGCTTGCGGCATGCACAGCCTGCTTTCGGCTTATGAGGGCAATAGGCGACCTCTTTAATATGTCCGCCTTTTTCTGCAACAAGCTCCTGCAGTCTTTCATGGATTCTCTTTAGCTCCCTTTCTTTCAAATAACCGAGTCCCACGCCGCCCTGATTGGTCACAACGAAAATTTCATAACCGGCTTTGGTCAGTTCTGCCACAGCTTCTGCAGCCCCTTCCAGTAAATATAACTGCTCAGGCTTGTTAACGAATTTTACCCTGTCTGATAGAACCTCATTCAAAACGCCGTCCCGGTCCAAAAAAATGGCTTTTTTCAATGTGCTGCCCCTTTCATTAAATGGATATCTATCATAAAGGTACCCAAACCTTGTTCAGTTTAATATCGGAAGATGCTTTTTTCGTATAAAAAACTCCCGGACCAATTTCCGGGAGTTTTCTCATGGTATTATTCAGCTGCACCATAAAGGTCTTCAAGAGGCTTCATGATGATTTTGTTCATTTCTGCAATCATCATGCTCATGCGCTGTTCTGCTTCCATAAGCTTTGAGATCTGGGCGTGCTGCTGTACAAGCGCGACTGTCTTTTGAGCCTGTTCTACTTCTTCCTGTGTAATATCCTGGCCCATCATTTGTTTTTGCTGAAGTTCCATCTGGATTTTGCGGAAGTTATCAAACATTGCTTTTGCAGACGGATCTGCATTCACATCATCATATGCTTGCTTTAGAGCCTTATATTCATCGCTTTCCCGCACTGCTTTTTCTAATTCATAGGCTGAGTCATATAAATTTACTGCCATTAAAAACACTCCTTCCGATTCTTGTTCAAAATGGACCATTCATCTTCCGTTTCGAACATCCACTACACTATAACAAACTATGAGAGTAAACGCGAGGCGATACCCTTTAATTAATCAATATAGCAATGATTCCCTGTACGAGACCAATAATACCCCCAAGCAGGAAACCTAAATTTGTAATCATGGCTAACTCGCTTTTGATGATGGAAAAGACCATATCTTCTAATCTTTCAACCGAAAAATTGCTGACCTGTTCCCGGACAATTTCTGCCAGACGAAGCCGTTCCATAACCATTTCTGTCTTTCCTGAAAGCCAATCAGAAAGCATCTGAACACTTTTAGGAGCCAGCTCTTCTATCAGTACTGTCCTATAAGGGTCCATAAAAGATGAGATAGGCTTTTTAAATACATTCTCCAAATTAATGACTCTGTGTGCAATATTCTTTAATACTGAAAGAATCTGTTCCTTTTCGAGCTGCTCTTCAATAACTGCAGCTTCCATCTCAAGGATTTTGTGCCACTCTTTTTGTAAAAGCGTTGTAATCAGGTCGGCCGTACCCTCATTACTTAAAAACCTAATGATTTCCGGCTGAATTTTATCCGCAAGATTGATGTTCCCCATGAACATCTGCAGCATATTGCTGAGCACGCCGCTGCGTTCACGAACAAAATCATCAGCCATTCTTTGGATCCTCATTTTGCCTTCAATACTGGAGAAATAATCAACCCCCTTTTGAAGGATCATTGAACTGATAGCCGGAATTTTCTCATCCGCTTTATCCAAAAGGCCCTGAGGAATAACATCTTTAAGAGGCAGGCCTCGATATTCACTTATAATTTTTTCATATTTTTGCTCAATTAATAAATTTATGCGGTTCTCCGTTTTAGATTGGCCATCCGTGATTCCAAACGCTGCAAGAATGTCCTCTGCTGATTTTTCTGATTGCAGGATAGTTTCCATCTCTTTCTGAACAATCCCGGTCATATCACGCTGAAATTTATCATTGATGAACTTTTTCTTGATGCTTTCCGGTGTAAGAAGATGATTAACAACCAGCTTTCCCATCTGATCTGCCATTTCATCTCTTCGTTTAGGAATCAGCCCAGGGGTAAATGGAACCTTCCATTTACCTATGTAAACGGCATTATAAGGTTTAAAGAGCATTTTAATAGCCAGGTAGTTAGTAAACCCGCCAATGAGAGCCCCAATTATCATCATTAAAATTATTGTCATTGCAATTTCCATAGATATCTCTACCTTCCTTAAGTTACAGGCGCCTCTCTTGACGCACCATTTAATTGCCCAGAACATACGATATGGTATCAGCTTTTGCCTATTTTTTCATTATACAGTGAAAACTTCATCAATGGGAGTTTTGCACATTCTGCGGAATAAATTCAGCATTCAATTTGCAAATTGCATGAGGTTGTTCAGAGTAGGCTCAAATAAAGATAAGCAAATGAGGAATGATCATGACAGTTTCTTTATTGCCTATTACGATTGTTCCGGTAAAAATGTTTCAGGAAAATCAGTTTCGCATTCAACTTAGCCATTCTCTCGTACATTACTGGAATATTGATCTGCAAATGCCCCATTTGCTGCGGATTGGCAAGCATGCCATTCAGGTAACCATTGAAGGAGCAAACATTACGAAAGATGAAATTATGTTCTGTGAAGGGCTTTTTCAGGTATGCTGCCTGCCAATGGAACATCTCCATTTTGCCGCCAGTTACTCCAGAAAGGACTTTACTATTACTGCCGGGCCGGTTATTGGACTGATGACGGATTTTAATGAAAGTGGCGAAGAGCCTGACTTCCGCTCTATTCATTCTTTTTGTGAAGAATTACATGAGGTTGTTTCCGGCCAGCACGGATACTTTTATGTATTTCATTTTCGCGACTGTATTGAAGGAAAGCTGCAGGGATACTGCCTGCGTGAGGGAAAATGGATAAAACGTCCCGTTCCTTTGCCAAGTGTAATTTATAACCGGATCCACTCCCGGATGCTTGAAGCAAGTACTGCTTTTCAATCATTTAAAAATAGCATGATAAACTATAACATTCCAATGTTTAATGACCGTTTTTTATCGAAGAAGGAAGTTCATAACCTCCTCTTTTCTGAGGATCATATGCATCCCTATCTGCCTGATACAGTCATTGCAGATGAACAAACCATCAGGGAAATGCTGGCCAGACACAGATTAATATTCCTTAAACCCATACATGGCAGCCAGGGACGGAATATTATCAGATTGAGTATACAAGGCGAAGAAATCATGACAGAAGTATCGACCGGAAACGGCAGGGAAAATACGCTCACATTCAAAAATTATGACCGTTTTGCACAATGGTTTAAGCAGTACCAAAAGAAAACGATTTTTCTGGCACAGCAGGCCGTACCTCTGCAAACTTATAAGAACAGGCAGCTTGATTTCCGCGTGCTCTGCCATAAAAACTTTCAGGATATCTGGAGGGCCACTTCTGCAGTGGCAAGGATTTCTGCCGAGCAGCAATTTGTTTCCAATATTGCAAGAGGCGGGGAAATTATGAAGCCTCTAAGAATTTTCACGATGCACTCTGATCAGAAAACAGCGGTTCAGCAGCTGGCATTACTGAAGGAGCTTGCAGTTGAAACAGCATCAATCATCAGCCAGAAATGCGAAGGCCTTGTTGGAGAACTAGGGATTGATATTGGACTGGACACTAATGGGAAGCTTTGGATCATTGAAGTGAATTCTAAACCCTCCAAGAACTTCGAAGATAAAGAAAAAAGAGTAAGACCCTCTGCCAAGGCACTGATCGAATATGCTACGGCTTTATCATTTATCCAAAAAGGAGGACTACAAAATGCTTTCATTCGGAATCATGACATTAAACAAACGGAGTGAACAGCCATACTTTACGGAATTGGCGAAGAGAGCTAATGAATATAACATTAATTGTTTCAGGTTTGTGCCTACAGATATCAATCCTGTTTCAGAAAGGATTGCAGGTGATTCCTATAACCCCTCTTCAGGAAAATGGGAGCCGGCAGAATTTCCAGTGCCGGAGATTCTTTATGATCGCTGTTTTTACAGAAATGACTCCCACTCGAAACAATGTGTATCCATCGTAAATTGGCTAAAGGCAAGAAGTGACATCCAATTCCTAGGCTACGGATTACCTAATAAGCTTGAATTATATGAAGTTCTCTCCTGCTCAAACATATCACCTTATTTGCTGAAAACGGCTCGATTTACCGGAGCAGACATTTTCATAAACAGCCTCATTCCTGATCAGCCCTGCATTTTAAAACCGGCAAGCGGGTCACAGGGAAATGGAATCTATTATTTTGAGAAAACGGGCAAAGATATTCTTGTCAAAACAGATAAAAGGAATGCCCAGGTTTCACGCAGCTTTGAAACTGAAGAAAAGGCAGCCCGATGGCTGAATACATTGACCGCAAAACAGCAATACCTCATCCAGCCATATGTGAATCTATCAAACAAGGACGGTCAGCCCTTTGATATAAGAATATTGCTTCAAAAGGACAGGAATGGTGCCTGGAAGGAGCTGGGCCGGGGCATTCGCACAGGAAGAGAAGGAGGCATCGTCTCCAACTTAAGCGCTGGCGGCAGCAATATTTCTTTTGAGGAATGGATCACTCAATACCCGCCTTCTTTAAGAAGTTTTCTTTCCGATGAGCTTTATGACATTATCGATACACTTCCTGCTGCCCTTGAACGAAAGCTTCCCCCTCTATTTGAGATGGGAATCGATATCGGAGTGGAAACTAACGGCTCTATTTGGATACTGGATATTAACTCAAAGCCAGGAAGGAAAACCATCCTAAACAGTCAGCCTGAGAAGGAGGAAGAGTTATATACCGCTCCCCTTCTCTATGCCAAATCCCTGGCAGCCAATAAGGAATTGGAAAGGAGAACGAATCATGAGAAAACAATATCAAATTGAAATTTCCGATTCCGCCTCCAAAACAGTATATATTCCAAATGAGCTGAACCTTCATACTCATTTGACTAAACTGGCATTTGGCACTCATTCAACAGATTCTTCTTTTTTACTCCAGAAAACAAAGAAGAACTCCATCATCATAAGTAAAGATATTGCAGAAGCACTGCATTTCCCTGATCTCAAGATTCCTCTGCATGCATTTGCCAATAAGGGTACTCTGTACCTCGGCCCGCTCGTAGGTATCTTCACATCAGGATTCACCTCTTTTCCTTTAAGGCCGGTTGGGGATCGGACCCTATTTTTTGCCAAACTGCTTTCGGTCAAAAAAACGGTTGGTGCCATTCCGTTTTTATTCGGTGACCAGCAAATCAACTGGGAAAAAGAAACCATCCACGGGCTTTTTTATCATGAGGAAGGCTGGGAAACCTTTGAAGTCCCTTTTCCAAATGTTGTTTATGATCGGCTTCCCAACCGAAGAAGCGAAAGAAGGAATGAGCTGAAGGAAGTTCGCGCCCGCCTTCAGAAAGACTATTCGATTCCCTGGTATAACCCTGGTTTCTTTAATAAATTAGATGTTTATGAAAGACTGCAGAACGATGATGATATTAGTCATTACCTGCCTGAAACCCACCCTTTTTCTTCTTTTTCTGTAATTGAAAGAATGCTGGCTGATTATGGCCATGTTTTCCTGAAACCTATTAATGGAAGCCTTGGGCTTGGGATCCATCAAATTATTTATGATAAGAGGGATGGGTATTATTATTGCCGATATAGAGTGAGGGACGAAAATCGGCTGAGAAGGTTTAGCACTTTGGAAAATTTAATGCGGAATGTTTTCGCAGGACGAAGTTTAAGCCGGATGCTTGTACAGCAGGGAATTCATTTGCTCCGTCATGAACAGAGAGCAATTGATTTCAGGGTTCATACCAATAAAGATGAGAATGGGGAATGGAAAGTAACCGCTGCAGCTGCAAAAATGGCGGGACCCGGCAGTGTTACAACTCATGTAAAAAGCGGAGGCGAAATCAAAATCCTTGAAGAAGTATTTGAATCGGATGCTGAAAAAACAGAGGCAATGGCGAAGTTAAGTGAGGCGGCACTTCATATCAGCAAGGCACTGGAATGGAACATGGAAGGTATTATCGGTGAAATTGGCTTTGACTTTGGGTTGGACCGCAATGGCCATGTGTGGCTGTTTGAAGCAAATTCAAAGCCCGGAAGATCCATTTTCAAACACCCTCAGCTCAGAGAGTTCGACTTTCTTACCCGCAAGCTATCACTTTCATTCGCCGTTTTCCTTGCCGAAGCCTCTATTATGAAGCCCCAGGAAATTGTGAGATGAAGGTTTATTATGACCGGGCCAGCAGGACCTGGTTCGGCAGCATCAGTTGTACCCTTGGAAGCAGTCAACACCCTTTAAGCATTATTAACCCGCAGGCGGCACAAGATTCGCTTTCCTTTTCATTATCCTTGCGGAACGGTAATGCGGGACCGGTGATTGGGATTCTTACCGGAAAAGGAAAGGATCAGGCTATTGCCGGCAATGGTCCTTTATTTAAGGCCCTCCAGAATAGCATACTGCAAAAGAGCGGGGTTTCCTTTGTATTTACTCCAGATGACCTGAAGGATCATTCCGTGAACGGCTATATTTATATTCCCCGGCAGGATAAGTGGATTGAAGCCAGGTGCCCTCTCCCGCATCTTGTCTACAACAGGGTGCCATTCCGGAAAACAGAAAAAACAGAAGCGTTTCATAAAGCAAGCCGTTTTTTTAAGGAGCAGGCTATTCCATTTTTCAATCCGGGCTTTCTGGATAAATTCGACGTTTATCAGCTGTTAAAAGACCATCCGCCCCTGCAGGATTATATTCCTGAAACCATTCTTGTCACCGGGCCAAAGGCTCTGAAGGATCTTATCCACAAATATAATACCATCTACTTAAAGCCGGCAAACGGGTCCAAAGGCAAAGGAATATACCAATTAATCCGGCTGGGAAAAAGCATCACATTAAACGGTCTGCACGATTCATTCAGTTACGCTGATTTTGAACATTTCTGGCTCCAATGGGACACTCACCTGATGGATAAACCTTATTTAGCACAGAAAGCGATCAGCCCTGCCAAAATCGAAGGCAAGCGATTTGATTTTAGAATCTTAGCCCATTTCAGCGGAGGCAGCTATTCGGTTACAGGGATTGGCATCAGGCAGTCTCAGGAACAGGACATTACAACGCACATCCCCAATGGAGGGGTAATGATTCCATATGAAAGTGTCCGCACAAAAGAACATGATGCGTTTATTCATACTGCAGCATCGGAGGCAGGAAAACTTCTTGAGAAAACGAAAGGTTTTCATGGTGAATACTCTATTGATGCCGGATTAACTGATCAGGGCAACTATGTGATTTATGAAATAAATTCAAAGCCGATGAGTTTTGATGAAATTTGGATAGAAGGAAAAAGAATTGAAGAACTGACCCGCTTATTTATCTCGTTGTCCGGGTTCTAGAATCGCATAAAAATAGCCGTACACGCTGTGGGTGCACGGCTATTTTTATGCGATTCTTACAAGTGTCCCTGACAAAGAATTAATAAGTCGTTACAGGGCTTTTCGCTGTCTTAATCCTATTTTTTTTAGAGGCACTTCCGGCGAAAGATTTAAACTGGTCTTTAAGCTTTTCACGTGACTCCGGGTTTCTCATTAAATAAGCTGCTCCAAGGGCCATGGCTGACATCATAAATTTGTTATTTCTTTTCATCCTTTTTGCCTCCTTTTAATGTTAAAATGTTTCTACATCTGTTCCATTCCCTTTTTCAGGAACGTTAAACGGAATATTACAACATCTGGAGGAATCCTAATGCTGACACACTTTCAATTCAAACCTTTATATGAAAACAAACAATTGCCGGGATGGACATTTTCTTTTTACTTCAAAAAGCAAAAAATGACCGGCATCTATCATCCTGACGGAAAAATTGAATGGACATCCGGAGATCCTGCCGGACAAGAGGAGGACCTGAAATCCCAGATTCACGAATTGATGTTGTTTCATGTGTATGAATAAGAAAAAGATTAGAGTATTCATGCATGACGATAAAGCTCTTTTGGGAAAATAATCCCGCCAGGATATTACACTTAAAAGGAGCGATTGTCACATGGATAAAAAACGCAAGGTTTCTGACGACGTCCAGTATGAAGGCAGGGATAAAGCTTATATGGATATAGACAGGATCATTAACGAGGGTCTTTCCGGAGGCTCCGTCCACGGGCGCGGCGATGATGTTAATATCGAACAAGCCAGGGAACTGAATGAGGAAGAACCTCCATATGAGGCTGAGTAAAAATAAAAGGCACCTGAATTCAGGTGCCTTCCGCTTTTCTGGTTATCTGCTTTTCACAATCATGTTCACAGCTTCCTGGATTGCATCTTCCGCATTTTTGCCTTCATCATTTGCTTCACGGATGCATGTCTCCAGGTTTTTAGCTACAATATATCCCATTGCACGGTCAACTGCAGAACGGACAGCAGATAATTGTGTAACAACATCCTTGCAGTGTTTTTCTTCTTCCATCATTCGGATCACACCCCGCACCTGGCCTTCCAGCCTTTTCAAGCGGTTTTTCATTTCAGGTGTATATTCCATGAGTCTCACTCCTCACACTCTCAATTCCCTTTATAGAAACATTCACAGATTAAGTTAATTTTTTCAATTAAATTATAACTGCTATAATATAAGAAACACAAAAATTTATCAAACCAAAGGGTAAAGATATGTTAAACAAATTACATGACCGGTATCCGGGCTCTCAACTTCAATTTATAAAACCTGATTTTAGCTATAATTCTGATTTGTACTGGTTTCATCATGAGGAGTCAGGCCAATGGCTTGGTATTCCAGTTCAAGAGGTATCTGCAGATAGTCTGATGGTATTGAAAACTTTGTTTGAATTCCATGACAGTTCCATTCACCTTGCCCCTGCTGCCCAAGCCTGGTTTCAATACTTATTTTCAAATGGGGATCATCCTTCATTTGCAAAAGATGTTCCATACAGGCTGGTTCAATTCAAAGTGTCTGAGGGCGAATGGGTACGTGAGGATATGGAAGCTGCTTTTAGAGGTTTTTTTGAAAAGGACATAACGATTTTATGGAACGGGAAAGCCACAGGGGTCATCATTGAAGAGAGTAAAGACTCTCTTGCAGAAGAAGAGTTCCTTGCTGTTTCCAATGCTTTAGAAAGTGATTTTTTTGTGAAAACAGCCTTTTACATTGGCATTCCGAATAAGGCGGGAACACAATTACACAAGATTTTTAAAGAGGAACAGCTTCTATTCGAGCAGGCTTCCTCATTGATTCCCGCTGAAAGAGTGCTGAATTTTGAAAAGCTCTTCCCCTCTCTTATCACCGGGCAGCTGGATCCATTTTTAAAAAAGAGCCTGCTTTCACGCCTTTCTTTACTCGAAGAAGACCCTGAACTCCTGCACACCATAAAAGTGTTTTTACAAAACAGCTCCAACGCTTCATTAACGGCGAAAAAGTTGTATATTCACCGGAACACTCTGCAATACAGGCTTGATAAGTTCACAGAGAAGACCGGCATTCAACTGAAGGACTTTAACAGCGCGCTGACTGTTTATTTAGCGTGTTTGCTGATTGAGCAAACCTGACTTGAGCACATTGCATAAAAACGCTTTCAGTATTTTTGTGCAGTTTGGCCATATGGGAAAACCCCCGTATCCATTAAACTGTAATTAAGAAAAAGATTATTGGGAGGTTACCCTGATGGCAGAATTAAAACTCGATAATATTTATAAAATTTATGATAATAAAGTAACAGCTGTAGAAGATTTCAACCTTCATATTAAAGATAAGGAATTTATTGTTTTTGTCGGTCCTTCCGGCTGCGGTAAATCCACAACTCTCCGTATGATTGCAGGTCTTGAGGAAATTTCAAAAGGCGACTTCTATATCGATGAGAAGCGTGTAAACGATGTTCCTCCAAAAGATCGAGATATTGCAATGGTTTTCCAGAACTATGCACTTTATCCGCATATGTCCGTGTACGATAACATGGCTTTCGGACTTAAGCTTCGCAAGTTTCCAAAAGATGAAATCGACCGCCGTGTAAAAGAGGCAGCAAAAATTCTGGGGCTGGAGCCTTACCTTGACCGCAAGCCAAAAGCATTGTCAGGCGGACAGCGCCAGCGTGTAGCTCTAGGCCGTGCGATTGTCCGTGATGCAAAGGTATTCCTCATGGACGAGCCTTTATCAAACCTTGATGCAAAGCTTCGTGTTCAAATGCGTGCAGAAATTGCCAAGCTTCATCAGCGTCTTCAAACAACTACTATCTATGTAACACATGACCAGACAGAGGCCATGACAATGGCTACCCGCCTTGTTGTTATGAAGGATGGAGTGATCCAGCAGGTTGGTGCACCAAAAGAAGTATATGAAAAGCCTGAAAACGTATTTGTAGGCGGATTTATCGGTTCACCTGCCATGAACTTCTTTAACGGAACGCTTGAAGACGGCAAATTTATTATTGGCAAAACTCAGATTGCTGTGCCGGAAGGTAAAATGAAGGTCCTTCGTGAACAGGGATATACGGGCAAGAACATTATCCTTGGCATTCGCCCGGAAGATATTCACGATGAGCCGGTATTTATTGATGCATCTGCCGGTTCAAAAATCAATACCCGCATCGACGTTTCCGAGCTGACTGGTGCTGAAACTATGATTTACTCAAGCATCGAAGGCCAGGATTTCGTTGCGCGCGTGGATTCCCGCACAGATATTAATCCAGGCCAAAACCTTGAACTGGCTTTCGATATGAACAAAGCACACTTCTTTGATGCAGACCATGAAAGAAGAATCCGTTCTGAAAAAGAATAACATTGAAGCCCCGTCAAAGCTGACGGGGCTTTTTAATACTGTCAGCCTCTGCCACGCCGTCACCAGGTGCTGCAGCCATCTATTTTCGTTCTACTCTTTGATAAATTTCACCGAATCATTGCCGCATGATGGACACTTCAGCAAATGGGGACATTCCTCCTGCTGATAATCCAGGGGATAGCCATCTTCCATTTTCATCTGGTCAATTGGCATATAGGCACTATAATCATCGTAAAAATCCATTACTCTTCCACTGTCCTCCATCCTGCTTCCGCAGGAGCTGCATGCTGCTTCAATTTTCTCAAAGCCGTTGCAGACTGGGCAAATAGCCATTCCAATCCTCTCACTTTCGTTTTCTTTGCTGATATTAATTATGATTTGTCTGTTTAGATTTCCTTATGTAAGTCTCTTAATCAGAGGGTTTTCTCAGGAAAAAATTCCCGATTATCTGAAAGAATAAACTTTTATAAATCAAACATAATAGAGAGTAAACACAGCGGCATCAAGCACCCGCACTAAGAAACGATGGGTTACGCCAGGCAGTGGAGCAGGATATAATCCTTGCGCTGGTGCAATTCCAGCTAACCCAACCAAAAACCAATACACTAATATTTCGAGGAGGAAATCACATGAACAACCAATCATCTAGCAGAAGCAATTCCTCAAACCAATTACTAGTACCAGGAGTAGCTCAAGCACTTGATCAAATGAAGTACGAAATCGCTACTGAATTTGGTGTAAACCTTGGTGCAGAAACCACTTCCCGCGCTAACGGATCTGTTGGGGGAGAAATCACAAAACGCCTTGTACAAATGGCAGAACAACAGCTTGGCGGCGGTTCTTTCTAATAAAGCAAAATAACAATTGAATAAATATGGCTTTGGCCCTCCTTCTTGAAAGGGGGGCCATTTTATATTTAGACCATCTTTTCGGGCACAACCCAATTCTCATATTGTTCTTCCGTAATATACCCTGTTTTTAAGGCTGCTTCTTTCAGGGTTGTATTCTCCCTGAATGCGAGTTTGGCAATTTCCGCTGCCTTTTCATAGCCAATATGCGGATTGAGTGCCGTAACAAGCATTAGTGATCTCTCAACATGTCCATTAATCACTTCTTTATTAGCCTCCAATCCCATCATGCATTTTTCATTAAAAGAGGCCATTCCATCCCCTAGAATACTTATGCTTTGAAGAAGATTATAGATTATAACAGGCTTGAACACATTCAATTCAAAGTTCCCCTGACTTGCAGCGAATCCAATCGAGGCATCATTTCCAAAGACCTGGCAAACCACCATCGTAAGGGCTTCGCTTTGTGTCGGATTTACTTTACCGGGCATGATTGAACTGCCTGGTTCATTTGCCGGGATCGATAATTCCCCAATTCCGCTGCGCGGCCCGCTTGAAAGCCATCGGACATCGTTGGCTATTTTCATCAAATCTGCTGCCAGACCCTTCAATGTTCCATGAAAATGGACAATTTCATTATGGCTGGTCAGTGCCTGAAATTTATTGTCAGACGAACGGAATGTATAGCCTGTAAGTCTGGATATTTCGTTTGCCATTTCAGGTCCAAATGATTTCTCTGCATTAATGCCCGTTCCGACTGCTGTACCGCCAATGGCTAAGTCAAGCAGATACTGCTTTGCGTCCATCAGCATTCTTTCATTCTTTTCAAGCATGGCACGCCAGCCGCTGATTTCCTGACCCAATGTAAGAGGTGTTGCATCCTGTAAATGGGTCCTGCCTATTTTGACGATTGATTTGAATGCCTCTTCTTTCGATTTAACTGTCCTTATTAATTCCTTCAATGCCGGAAGCAGCTTTTGTTCGGCCGCCGTATAAGCTGCGATATGCATGGCAGTCGGAAACGTATCATTAGAGCTTTGAGACATATTGACATCATCATTTGGATGCACTTGACTATCCCGAATCCCCTTCTCAGCCAGCAATTCATTCGCCCTTTTAGCGACAACCTCGTTTACATTCATATTTGATTGTGTGCCGCTCCCTGTCTGCCATACAGCCAGAGGAAAGTGGCTGTCAAACTTATGATTTAGGACTTCATCGCAAGCTCCTGTGATAGCTTCCATTTTGTCATGGGAAAGCTTCCCAAGCCTGTTGTTGACTACTGCAGCAGAACGCTTTACCTTGGCAAATGCATAAATCACTTCCATCGGCATCTTTTCAATTCCGATTTTAAAGTTATCCTTGCTCCGCTGTGTCTGGGCTCCCCAGTATTTATCAGCGGGCACCTTCACTTCACCAAGAGTATCTTTTTCAATCCTAAAATCAGCCAACTGTCATTCCTCCTTAAATGATTACTATGATTCCTTTTTAATCTTTTCCCTTATTTTCTAAATTTAATGATAAAAAACGATATAAAGTGAAACTTCAATCAGTGGGGGTATT